>JALZMG010000494.1 GCA_030858325.1 Actinomycetota bacterium
GCGCCCGGCAGATTGCGCGTCGACGTGGGCGTGGCTGCGGCGGTGCGCGCCGACCCGGCCGGGCGGCCCGAGCGTTGCTGGCCGGAACGCCGGCGAGACCCGGCCGGCGTCCGCCTGGGTGTTCCGGCCGGATCGGTCCCGATCGTGATGCGTCCCGGTTCATGCTGCGGCGAGTCGCCGAACGCGACCGTGCCACTGGGGTCCCGCCCGAGTCCACCACTCGGGTTCCGCTCCAGGCCGCCACTGGGGTCACGATCGAAACCGCCGCTCGGGTCGGCACCAGTGAGTGCCGTGTCCCCTTCGCCGACCGGGTCGTCGTCGCGCCACACCGGCGTCTCCGTGGTGAACGACGACCACACGTCGACGTCGTCATCGTCGTCGTTCGGTGCTGCGGCCGGCGGCGCCAGGCGAGGAACCTCGCCGGTCGGCGGATCGGTCCAGTGCGGCAGCGGGCCGGTGTCGTTGGGACCGAAGCTGAGGCGCCGTTCGCCGGTGTCGTCGCTGACCCGCTCGCCACCGTCGTCGGCCGCATCCTCCGGGAACAGCGGTCCACCGAACTCGGAGGTGTCGTCGTTCCCCCGCGCTCGCTGCCGCCACATCTCGTCGCTCATCGGGTCTCCTTCGTCATGTCGTGTCGTCGACTGCGGGGTCGTCAGACCTCCAGCAGCTCGGTCTCCTTGCGGCCGAGCGCGGCGTCGATCGACTCGACGTGATCATGGGTGATCTTCTCCAGCTCCTTCTCGGCCCGCTCCAGCTCGTCGGCGGAGATCGCTCCCGCCCGCTCCGTGGCCTCCATCGCCTTGCGCGCATCGCGCCGGAGATTGCGGACGGCCACCCGGCCCTCCTCGGCCATGTGCTTGACGACCTTGACGAACTCCCGCCGCCGCTCCTCGGTCAGCGCCGGAAAGCTGAGGCGGATCACGGTGCCGTCGTTGCTGGGGTTGACGCCCAGATTGGCGTCGACGATGGCCTTCTCGATCGCCCCGAGCGAGGCCCGATCGTGCGGCTTGACGAGCAGTTGCCGCGCCTCGGGCACCTGGATGCCGGCCAGCTGCAGCAGCGGCACGGGGGCGCCGTAGTAGTCGACGTTGATGCGCTCGATCACGGCGGGAGCGGCCCTCCCGGTGCGCACGGACTGGAACTGCGACTGCACGTGGGTGACCGCTTTGTCCATCTTGTCGATGGTCTCGAGCAGGGTCTCTTCGATCACTCGGTAGAGCGTACCCACCTACGTCCCCGAGGACGGGACACACTCGTCCCCGCCGTCGGCGCCGTCAGTGGACGATCGTGCCGACGCGCCCACCCTCCAGGATCGCCCGCAGGGCTCCGTGGACGGACATGTCGAACACGACGATCGGGATGCGGTTCTCCCGGCAGAAGGCGATCGCCGTGGCGTCCATCACGCGCAGATCCTTGGTCATCACCTCGGTGTAGCCGATCTCGTCGTACTTGCGCGCCGCCGCCGTCGTGCGCGGGTCGGCGTCGTACACGCCGTCGACGCCCGAGTGCGTGCCCTTGAGCAACGCCCCCGCCTCGATCTCCGCCGCCCGCAGTGCAGCCGCCGTGTCCGTCGTGAAGAACGGGTTGCCCGTGCCGGCGGCGAAGATCACGACACGACCCTTCTCCAGGTGGCGCACGGCGCGCCGGCGGATGTACGGCTCGGCGATGCGCGGCATCTCGATCGCCGACTGCACCCGCGTCGGCTGGCCCAGCCGCTCCAGCGCGTCCTGCAGCGCCAGCGCGTTCATCACCGTGCCGAGCATGCCGATGTGGTCGGACTGCGTGGCGTCCATGCCCGACATCTGCCCGGTGCGACCGCGCCAGAAGTTGCCGCCGCCGACGACGACGGCGACGTCCACGCCGAGCCCCTGGCGCAGCTCGATGATGTCCTGCGCCGTGGCGTCCAGCGTCGGGCCGTCGAGGCCGTTCCCGGTCGGTCCGGCGAGCGCCTCCCCCGACGGCTTGAACACGACGCGCCCCCAGCGGGGCGACTTCCCCATCAGGCGCCGATCTCGACCTGCGCGAACTCCACCACCGTGGCCCCACCGAGCAGCTGCGCCACCGACTGCTTGTCGTCTTTGGCGTACGGCTGATCGAGCAGGGCGATCGTCTTGAAGAACCCGCCGAGACGACCCGCGACGATCTTCGGGACCGCCTGCTCGGGCTTGCCCTCGTTGCGCGTGATCGTCTCCAGCGTGGCCCGCTCGGCCTCGACCACCTCGGCCGGGACGTCGTCGCGGCGGAGGTACTGCGGCCTGGCGAAGGCGACGTGCACGGCGATGTCGTGGGCCAGTTCCTGCGAGCCACCGGCGACGACGACGAGCACGCCGTTGACGCCGCGCCCGTTCTGGATGTGGAGGTAGCTGTCGATCAGCGCGCCGTCCGGCGCCTCGACGCGCACGACACGGCCGAGCTCGATGTTCTCCTTCAGCGTCAGCTTGAGGTGATCCAGCCGATCGCTGCGGTCGGCGGTGGCGTCGGTGCCCTTGGCGGCGACGAGCCGGGCCAGTTCCTGCGCCTCCAGCTTGAAGTGCTCGCTGCCGGCGACGAAGTCCGTCTCGCACTTCAGCTCGACCATCGCGGCGACCTGCTCGTCGACGACGAGTGCCACGACACCCTGGGTGTTCTCCCGGTCGTCGCGCTTGGCGCTGGCGGCGAGGCCCTTCTCGCGCAACCACTGCTTGGCCGCCTCGATGTCGCCATCGGTGGCTTCGAGCGCCTTCTTCGAGTCCATCATCCCCGCGCCGGTGGCCTGGCGGAGGGACTGCACGTCCTTGGCGGTGAACGCCATCGGTCTGTCTCCCTGTCAGTCGTTCGTGTCGGTGTCGTCGGCCGCCGGTGTCGCGTCGGCGTCAGCGGCAGGTGCCGCCTCGTCCTCGGCCGATGGTTCGTCGGCGGCGGGTGCCTCGGCGGGTACCTCGACCAGGTCATCGTCGGCGGGCGCCTCGTCGGCGGCGGGTGCCTCGGCGGGTACCTCGACGACGTCATCGTCGGCGGGTGCCTCGTCGGCGGCGGGCGCCGCAGCCTCAGCTGGTGCCTCGTTGGCGGCCGGTGTTGCCTCGACGGCAGGTGCCACGTCGGGCTGGGGTGCGTCCCAGCGGCGATAGCCGGCGGCGAAGGCGTCGTCCTCCGTGGCGAACCAGGCCTCGGCCTGGGTGCGCTCGTAGTACGGGCTGTCGGGCGTGTGGTACACCATCGAGTCGGAGTTGCCCTTGATCTCGCCGACAGCTGGCTCGGCGACGGCCGGCTCGTCGTCGGCGGGCGTGTCGGTCGCCGTCTGAACGGACGCCAGGCGAGCCTCACGGTCGGCTTGGGCGCGGGCGGCCTCGTTGCGAGCCTCGGCCTGCTGGGCGGCGAACTCGGCCTCCTGCTCGGCCGAGCGCACGAGCGGGGCCGTGGCGCGGTCGCGCTTGGCGGCGATGAAGCGACCTTCCTCGACGGCGTCGGCGATGACCCGGGCGAGGAGCGAGTTGGCGCGAATGGCGTCGTCGTTGCCGGGAATGGGGTACTGCACCAGCTCGGGGTCGACGTTCGTGTCGACGACGGCGACGACCGGGATGCCCAGCTTGTTCGCCTCGGTGACGGCGATGTGCTCCTTCTTCGTGTCCAGCACGAACACGGCGTCGGGCTTCTTGCCCAGCCCGCGCAGGCCGCCGAGGTTGCGCTGCAGCTTTGCCATCTCGCGCGTCAGGAGCAGCGCTTCCTTCTTCGGCATCGCCTCGAACTCGCCGGATGCCTGCATCCGCTCGTAGTCCAGCATCTTGGCGACGCGCTTGGAGATGGTGTCGAAGTTCGTCAGCATCCCGCCGAGCCAGCGCTCGTTGACGAACGGCATGCCGCACTTCTCGGCGTAGCTGCGCACCGGGTCCTGGGCCTGCTTCTTCGTCCCGACGAACAAGATGATCCCACCGCCGGCGACGAGGTCGCGCACGTACTCGTACGCCTTCTCGACGCGGCCGAGCGTCTGCTCCAGGTCGATGATGTAGATGCCGTTGCGCTCGCCGAAGATGAAGCGCTTCATCTTCGGGTTCCAGCGCCGGGTCTGGTGTCCGAAGTGGACGCCCGCCTCGAGCATCTGGCGCATCGTGATGACAGCCATGGGGCAACTCCTCCTGCGGTTGACGAACCCCGGCACCGGCGCCGGAGCGACCGCAGATGGTGGAGGGCGAATGATGTGGGCGACCCGCCGGGCGGCGGACCGGTCGGCCATGCTAGCGGTCGGCGGCGGTGATCAGCCGGCTGCGCAGGCCAGGACCGCCGGCGGGGGGCGGCGCGGCCTGCTGCCGTCGGTCGGGACCAGGCGCGCCCGCTCGACGAGCCGACCGAGCAGCGGCGCAGGGTCGAGGTAGGTCTCGCCACGACGGATCCCGAAGAACAGCCCGTCTCCGGACCGTCCGACGATCTGACCCGTCGCCACGCGTCGCCCGGTCGCCACGGTCGCCGAGTCCAGGCGTCCGTACGTCGCCCGCAACCCGTCGGCGTGCTCGACGACCACGTACCTGACGCCGGCCACCGACCCGGCGAACGTCACCGTGCCGGCGGCCGCGGCGCGCACCTCGGTGCCGGCGGCGACGTCGTACTCCAGGCCCCGGTTGCCGGCACACCACGGACATGCGGGTTGGCGGAACGGATCGACGACAGGGGCGACGACGGGTGGTCGCAGACACCCTGCCATCGGTGCAGTGGGCAGCGGGGCGGCGACGAGCGATGACAGCGCGCACACGCAGGCCAGCGGGAACACGAACATCGGCTTCTCCTCGGTGGGTTCGGCGCGGCCGGCGTCAGGCGACGCCGGCGGCGGTCATCCGCGCCCGCAGGTGGAGCACCGAACGGGCGTGGATCTGGTTGACCCGGCTCTCACTGAGACCGAGCACGCGGCTGATCTGGAGGAGGGTCAACCCCTCCTCGTAGTACAGCGACAGGACGAGCTTCTCCCGGTCGGGGAGCTCGTCGATCTCCGCTCGCATCACGGCACGGACCTCACGCTCTTCGACAACGGTCGCCGGCACGATCGGCACCTCGCCGCTCAACGCCCGCGGCTCGGCGCCGGCGTCGAGCGCCCGCTCCAGCGGGCCGACCGTCGTCCTCGAGATCGCCGACAGCCAGCGGTCTAACTCGTCCCGGCCGATCTGCAGATGGGACGCCAGCTCGTCGTCCGACGGCGAGCGGCCCTGTACCGCTTCGAAGTCGGCGATCGACCGCTCGATGTTCTTGGCATGCGTCCGCACCGATCGGGGCACCCAGTCGAGCGCCCGCAACCCGTCGTAGATGGCTCCGCGGATGCGCGGCGTGGCGAACGTCTCGAAGCGCACCCCGCGCTGCGGATCGAAGCGCTCGAGCGCATCGATCAGCCCGAACACGCCACTGCTGACGAGATCACGCGGGTCGACGCTGGCCGGCAGCCCGGCACCGACGCGGCCGGCGACGAACTTGACGAGCGGCGAGTACGAGACGATCAGGTGATCGCGCGCCGAAGAGCTGCGCATCTTGAGCCAACGATCCCACTGCCGCGCCAGGTAGGGGTCGACGTCGATGATGCTCACGGGTGCCTCGCCACGCCGTTCATGCCCGCGGGTGCGCTGCGGTGTAGGCGGCGCGCAGCCGCTCCTTGCTGACGTGGGTGTAGCGCTGTGTCGTGGCGACGTCGGAATGTCCGAGCAGCTCCTGCACCGCACGCAGATCAGCGCCCCCGTCCAGCAGGTGCGTGGCGAAGCTGTGGCGGAGCGCGTGCGGATGCGTCGGCGACGGCGATCGGCGGTCGAGGATGCGCCGCACGTCGCGCGGCGTCAGACGGTGCCCACGCTCGTTGCCGAACAGCGCCGCGGTCGCCCGCCCGACCGACGCCTCGTCGGACGTCGGGACGACGTCGTGGCGGACTGCCGACCAGCGTCGCAGCGCGGCCACGGCCGGCTGGGACAGCGGCAGCCGCCGCTCCTTGCCACCCTTGCCCCACACGACAACGGCCGCCCGATCCAGATCGACGGCTCCCACGTCGAGGCCACACAGCTCGCTGACGCGCAGGCCGGATCCGTACAGCACCTCGAGCACGGCGTCGTCGCGCCGTCGCCGCCAGAC
>JALZMG010000498.1 GCA_030858325.1 Actinomycetota bacterium
GTACTCGACGTTCCTCAAGGTCGGCACCACCAGCATCCTGCTGCGCATGCTCGAGGACCCGAAGGTCGTGTTGCGCGACATGACGCTCGAGAACCCGATCCGCGCGATCCGCGAGATCAGCCACGATCCGACGTGCCGGCGCGCGGTGCGCCTCGGCAACGGGCGCGAGGTCAGTGCGCTCGACATCCAGCGCGAGTACCTCGACCGGGCGTTGCGTTACGCCGACGCCAAGGGCTTTCCGCCGCTCGAGCAGCGGGCGCTCGAGATGTGGGAGCATTGCATCTCGACGATCGAGAACGACCCCATGAAGCTCGACCGCGAGGTCGACTGGGTCATCAAGTTCAGACTGCTGGAGGCGTTCCGGGAGCGTCATGGCCTGCCGTTCGGCCATCCCCGGGTGCAGCTGCTCGACCTGCAGTACCACGACGTGTCACGGGTGCGTAGCCCGTTCTACAAGCTGCAAGACCGGGGCATGGTCGAGCGGCTGTGCACCGACGCCGACATCGACACGGCCACCGACGTGCCCCCGCAGACGACGCGCGCCAGGCTGCGCGGCGAGTTCGTGCGCCGAGCCAAGGAGCGCAAGCGGGACTACACCGTGGACTGGGTCCACCTCAAGCTCAACGATCAGGCGCAGCGCACGGTGCTCTGCAAGGACCCGTTCAAGAGTCGCGACGAGCGCGTCGAGAAGCTGATCGAATCTCTGTGACCACGGCGCAGAACCCTGTCCGTGCGGCGAGACTGCAACCATGAGAGACGAGGCGTGGGCCGACCGCCTCGAGCAACTCGACCAGGACCTCGCCGCGTATGGCGCCGGCGGTGGCGTCGAAACCGGCGCGCGTGGCGCAGGTGGTGCGCCAGCCGGGCCGGCCGTCCAGGGCGACGTGGTCGGTGACGACGTCGTCGAGCCCGACGACGAGGCGACCACGAAGCAGCGGCGGGCGTTCTTCGACTGGGTCGTCGTCATCGGCGTGGCCCTCTTTGTCGCCTTCCTCGTGCGCACGTTCGTGCTCGCCCACTTCGTCGTCGACGGCGTGTCGATGGCGTCGACGCTGCACGACGAGGACCGGGTCTTCGTCAACAAACTCTCCTACCGCCTCCACGATCCGAATCGCGGCGACGTCGTCGTGCTGCACCAGCTCAACGGCACATCGGAGCGCGACCTCATCAAGCGCGTCGTCGGTCTGCCGGGCGAGGAGCTCCAGTATCAGAACTGCCAGGTGCTGATCGACGGTCGTGTCCTCGACGAGCCGTATCTCGACCCCGAGGCGCTGATGCCCGGCAGCTGCGGGCGCGACGTCGCCCCCGTGTCGATCCCCGCGGACCACGTGTTCGTGATGGGGGACAACCGCGGCGGCTCGATGGACAGTCGCGATCTCGGGCCGATCGAGGATGACGACCTCGTCGGCCGCGCATTCGTCGTGTTCTGGCCCTCCGGCAACTGGCAGTGGCTGTAGCCCGTCCTACAACTCCGTCGGGATGGCGCCGAGCTCGGCCTTGAACGCTTCGACCATCGTGTCGACGTGATCGCTGAACACCCCGTCGAGGCCCATCCGCAGCGCCGGGCGCAACTGGTGCTCCATCTGCATGTCCCACCCGAAGGCCAGCCGTTCGAAGCGATGGAACAGCGTCGCCAGGCCCCCACTCCAGTCCTGGTGGTGCATGTTGACGGCGTCGATGCCTGCCGCGGCCAACGCTGCGGCCCGTCGCTCCGGACCCTCCTTGATGCGCGCCAGGCGGACCGAGTTGACGAGACGGACGTCGCCGTCGTAGCCCCGTAGGCCCTCCAGCACAGCGATGTCCGGATGGCACAGCCAGAGGCGGGGGAGCAGGTCGGTGGCGACGGCGCGGACGAGGTCGACGACGGCCCGACCAGCCTCCGGGTGTTGCAGATCGAGCGACAGGTGGTACCCGGTGCCGCACTCGCGCAGCAGGTCGGTCAGCTCGGGGATGTGCGCCGGCAGGTCCTCGCGGCGGCTCTCGACGATCCGCCTCCGCCGCCGACCGCTGCGCACGACGCCGTCGTGATCGAGCACGGGGATGCCCTCGGCGGTCAGCCAGACGTCACTCTCCAGTCCGGTCGCGCCGAGCACGAGCGCCAGCGAGAACGCGGCCAGCGTGTTCTCCGGGGCGTGCGCCCTGGCGCCGCGATGGGCGAAGGCGATGGGGCGCTCCACCAGCGCGGGCAGCCGTTGTTGCACCGGCCAGATGATGGCAGGGCGAGGGGGATGCCGGGGAGCCCCGATTGCCGCACCCGTAGACTGCGCCGCGTGTTCAACATGTCCGGCAGCGAGATCATCGTGATCCTCCTGCTGGCCCTTGTCGTGCTGGGACCCGACAAGCTCCCCGATGCGATGCGTCGCGCCGGCAAGACCGTCGCCGAACTGCGCCGGCTCGGCAGCAGCTTCCAGTCCGAGATGCGCGACACGATGGACGAACCGATGCGCGAGATGCGTGAGACGGCGAACCTCCTGCGTGGGGCGACCGACTTTCGTGACACGGCGCGCAAGGCCGTGACCGGGGGCATGACCGCGACGACGACGCCGGCCGCGGCGACCTCGACGCCGGCCGCCACGACCCCGGCTGCGGCGACCGAGCCGCTGGCGACGCCCACCACCCCGGAGA
>JALZMG010000033.1 GCA_030858325.1 Actinomycetota bacterium
GATCGCCACGACCGGCTGTCTCGGCGGGCATGTGCTGCAAGCGATGCTGCGCGGTGACGAACAGGGCGCGCTCGAGCGCGCCGCTCGGCTGCAGGACATCTTCGGTCGCGACAACCTCTTCGTCGAACTGCAGGACCACGGCCTGCCGGCCCAGCGGGAGACGAACCCGAAGCTGATCGAGCTGGCGCGGCGCCTGCGCGCGCCGCTCCTCGCCACGAACGACTCCCATTACACCCACCGTGAGGACCACGAGTCCCACGACGCGCTGTTGTGCGTGCAGACCGGTGCCGTGCTGTCGGACCCCAAGCGCTTCAAGTTCGAGGGCAACGAGCACTACCTGAAGACGGCCGACGAGATGCGCCACCTGTTCCGTGACCATCCGGAGGCGTGCGACAACTCGCTGTGGATCGCCGAGCGGGCCGACGTGACGATCGAGTTCGGCGCCCCGCAGCTGCCCAACTTCCCGCTGCCGGAGGGCTTCGCCGACGACACCGCCTACCTCGCGCACGTTACGTGGCAGGGCGTGCGTGAGCGGTGGGGCGACACGGTTTCCGAGACGGTCAAGGGCCGCATCCAGTACGAGCTGGACACGATCGCGGCGATGGGTTTTGCCGCGTACTTCCTCATCGTCTGGGACCTCATCAAGCACGCCAAGGACGCCGGGATCCGGGTCGGTCCCGGCCGCGGTTCGGCCGCCGGTTGCGCGGTCGCCTACTGCCTGCGCATCACCGACCTCGACCCGATCCGCTACGACCTGCTGTTCGAGCGTTTCCTCAACCCCAGCCGCATCTCCATGCCCGACATCGACATGGACTTCGACTCCCGTTACCGCGACGAGATGATCCGCTACGCCGCCGAGCGCTACGGCCGCGACCACGTGGCCCAGATCATCACGTTCGGCACGATCAAGGCGCGCAACGCGGTGCGCGACGCGGCGCGCGTGCTCGGCTACCCGTACAACGTCGGCGACCGCATTGCCAAGGCCATCCCGCCGCTCGTGATGGGGCGCGACACGCCACTCAGGTACTGCTTCGAGCAGCACCCGAAGTACGCCGACGGGTACAAGTCGGCGAGCGACCTGCGGGCCATGTACGACAGCGACGTGGACGTGAAGAAGGTCGTCGACGTGGCCAAGGGCCTTGAAGGGCTGAAGCGCTCGGACGGCATCCATGCCGCCGCCGTCGTCATCACGAAGGAGCCCTTGACCGAATACCTGCCAGTGCAGCGCAAGCCCGAGAGCGGGCGGGATCCGGCCCTGGCGCCGGTCGTCACGCAGTACGAGATGCATGGCGTCGAGGACCTCGGCCTGTTGAAGATGGACTTCCTCGGCCTGCGCAACCTCGATGTCATCACCGACACCGTGGAGATGGTGCGCGCCCGCACGGACCAGGCGTTCGACATCGACGCTGTCGCCCTGGACGATGCGACCACGCTGGCGCTGCTGTGTCGGGGCGCAGGGATCGGCATCTTCCAGTTGGAAGGGGTGCAGATGCGGGCGCTGATGCGCTCGCTCGCCCCGAGCAGCTTCGACGACGTCGCCGCGCTGTTGGCGCTCTACCGCCCAGGGCCGATGGCAGCGAACATGCACAACGACTACGCCGACCGCAAGAACGGGCGCAAGCCGATCACCTACGAGCACCGCGACCTCGCCGAGGTGCTCGGGGACACGTACGGCCTGATGGTCTACCAGGAGTCGATGATGCGGGTGGCCCAGAAGGTCGCCGGCTACTCCTTGGCCGAGGCCGACAACCTGCGCAAGGCCTGCGGCAAGAAGATCCGCGAGCTGATCGCCGTCGAGCGCGAGAAGTTCGTCGACGGCGTCGAGCGGACCGGTTACCCGCGAGCGCTCGGCACGAAGCTGTTCGACATCATCGAGCCGTTCGCCGACTATGCCTTCGGCAAGAGCCATGCGTACGGCTACGCGCTCGTCGCCTACCAGACGGCGTACCTCAAGGCCCACTATCCCGTCGAGTACTTCGCCTGCCTGCTGACGAGCGTCAAGAGCAGCCTGGAGAAGGCAGCGGTGTACATCGCCGAGTGCCGGTCGATGGGGATCCGCGTGCTGACGCCGGACATCAACCGCTCGGTGACCGACTTCGCCGCGCTGCACCCGGACGAGGTGCCGGACGGCGTGACGTTGCCGATCGGCAGTCCCGGTGCGATCACGTTCGGGATGTCGGCCGTGCGCAACGTCGGCTCCGGGCTCGTCGCGCTGCTGCTCGAGGAGCGCGACGCGGGCGGACCGTTCACCGACTTCCACGACTTCGCCGCGCGGGTGCCGGAACCGGTGCTCAACAAGCGGGCCGTCGAGTCGTTGATCAAGGCCGGCGCGTTCGATTCGCTGGCGCACAGCCGCAAGGGGCTGCTCGGCGTGTTCGAACACGTTACGGACACGACGCTGACGCGCCGCCGCGAGCGTGACCGCGGCGTGATGAGCCTGTTCGGCGATTGGAACGCGACGACGAATGGCGACGGTTCCGGAGCGGAGGGCGCCGGGCCCGGGTCGTTCGACGAGCGCATGGCGATCCCCGGCCACGAGTTCGACAAGACCGACAAGCTGCGCCACGAGAAGGAGATGCTCGGGCTGTACGTCTCGGACCATCCACTGTTCGGCGTCGAGGCTGCGCTGGCGCGCAAGGTCGAGCACTCGATCGGCGACCTGCCGGAGATGACCGACGGCGCGACGGTCCACGTCGGTGGCGTCGTTACCGGCCTCGGCAGGAAGTTCACGCGCAACGGCGATCAGATGGCGGCGTTCGTGCTGGAGGACCTGGCGTCGTCGGTCGAGGTGACGCTGTTCCCACGCACCTACGTCGAGCACGGCTACAAACTGGCCGACGACCTGATCGTCGCCGTGCGCGGCCGCCTGGACCGTCGCGACGACTCCAGGACGGGCGTGATCTGCCAGTCGATCGAAGTGCTGACCGGGCTGGCCGCCGGCCCGGCCGCCCCGCTGACGTTGCGCCTCCCGCAGGGCGCGCTCGACGAACTGAAGATCCACCGCCTCAAGCGGATCCTGCGCGAGCACCCCGGCGACTCCGTCGTCTTTCTCGATCTCGGCACGAAGGTCCTGCGCCTGCCGAGCGAGTTCAACGTCGACGTCGACCGCGCCGTCGGCGAGTTGCGCATGGCTTTCGGCCACGACGCCGTCGTCTGCTGAACGGACGGTCGGCGGGCCGGACCCGTCGCGGGACGCTGCACCCGCCTGCTTCATGAGCTCTTCGGCCGGCGTGACGCCCGAGACGGTTCAGTCCCGCGCCAGGTACCTCGCACGTCGCTTCGGGGGAGTTGGGCGAGGGACGGTAGAATGGTCGTCCACAGTGCGCGGCCCGCAGGGGCGGCGTGTCTTGTCCGCTGACGACCCGGGAGCTAGGGGATATGGCAGTCCAGGTGCAAACGAACGACTCTTCGGCGCTGACGGATTCGGACCTCGACGAGTTCGCGTCGATGGAGGGTGCGTTCGGCATCGGTGAGCTGTCCAAGGCCAAAGAGGACTGGGTCCTCATCACGACGGCCCGCCTCGACGGCAAGCTGCACGGGTTCACGTTCGCCACGCTCGAGCGCATCGGCGGTACGCCGTGCGTGCTGCTCGGGCTGATGAGCGTGCGCCGATCGTCCAAGCGCGACCAGGTCCTGCGCGGCCTGATGGGCGAGGCCTTCCACCGGGCCCTGATGGCCTTTCCCGACGAGGACGTCGTCGTCGGCAGCCGCTTCGTGCTCCCCGACGCGCTCGATGCGTTCAAGGGGCTCGACGACGTGACGCCCAGCCCGGGCGTGCGCGCCGTCGGCGAGGAGCGGGCATGGGGTCGCCGGCTGGCCAAGCGCTTCGACGTCGAGGGCAACTACGACGAAAAGACGTTCGTCATCAAGCGCGGCGGGCAGGAGGGCTATATCGACCACGTGTCGACGAAGCCCGAGTCGATCGATCCCGCGCGCCGGGCTTTGTTCGACGCCGTGCCCGTCGATGATGGCGGCGCCCTCATCGTGTACGGCTGGACGATGGCGGAGGATCTCGTCAAGCTCGGCGGGCGCTGACCCGAGCGGGCGACCAGCGAGCGCCCGTGCCAGCGGTGTCCGACTTCGCCGACGTCGTCCGCCGACGTCGGATGACCAGGGCCTTCGACACCCGGCCGGTACCCCAAGACGTCGTTACCGAACTCGTCGAGCTGGCCTCACGGGCGCCGAGCGCCGGCAAGACACAGGGCTGGCACCTCGTCGTGCTGGAAGGCGCCGAGACGTCGCGCTTCTGGGACATCACGCTGCCCCCGATGCGCCGCGGCGCGTTCCGCTGGAAGCGCCTGCTCGACGCCCCCGTCATCGCGCTCCCGCTGGCCGACCCCCGGGCGTACACCGAGCGCTATTCGGAGGCCGACAAGCAGGCCACCGGGCTCGGCGCGTCGACCGAGGCGTGGCCGGCGCCGTACTGGACCGTCGACGCCTCGATGTCGGTGATGACGATGCTCCTGGCCGCCGAGGCAGCTGGGCTCGGCGCGCTGTTCTTCGGCATCTTCAAAGGCGAGCGGCAGTTGCGCAGAGCGCTCGGCATCCCGCCGATGATGCAGCTGCTCGGCGCCATCGCCCTCGGCTACCCGGCCCCGCCGGAGGCCATACCGCCGGCCTCGACCGGCGACGACACCAGCCCGGGTGGCCCCGGTCGCTCGTCCGGCCATCGCCGCCGCCAGCCCGAGGAGATCATCCATCGCGGCGGCTGGCGCGTCTAGCAACGACCGGCAGCCGCACGGTTGATCAGAGGGCTGCGAGTTGACTGCGCAGGCCGTCGGCGGTGTCCTGCGGGGCCTGGCACACGTACTGCTGACAGACGTAGGCCTGGCCGTCGGCGCGGCCCTCCCAGAGCGGCGACGCCGAACGTTCGCCCCACGCGAGCACGGTGGCCGGCCGCCACTGCTCCGCGACGACGGCGACGAGGTCGGGGCGGTCGCCGGCGATCACCACCTCGGTGATGCCCCGGCGGCGCAGGTCGACGGCCATCAGCGCACGTGAGCACGCCGTCGGCGCCTGGTCGAGCACGCCACCGACGAGTTGCAGGATGCGATCGGCGTGGTTGGCGTAGCGCGCTTCGCCGGTCAGCGAACCGAGCCGGTAGAGGGCGACCGCAGCGGTCGAGTTGGCGGCGGGCGTGGCGTTGTCGAAGAGGTCCTTCTGGCGGGCGATCAGCACCTCGGCGTCGTCGGCCGTCGTGAACAGCCCGCCGTGGTCGACGTCCCAGAAGTGGTCGAGCATCGTGTCGGCAACGGCCACGGCCTCGCCCAGCCAGCGGGCCTCGCCGCTGGCCTCGGCCAGGCGCGTGAACGCATCGACGAGGCAGGCGTGGTCGGCGGCCAGCGCGTCGTGGCGGGCGGGAGGGTCGCCGTCGGCGTGCCACGAGCGGTACCAGCGACCGTCCGGCCGGCGCAGGTTGAGGCGCACGAAGTCGGCCGCCTCCGTCGCCGCTTCGACCCACGCCGGCTCGCCGAGCAGCATCCCGGCCTCGGCCAGCGCGCTGATCATCAGCGCGTTCCACTCCGTCAGCACCTTGTCGTCGAGGCCGGGCCGCGGTCGCTGTTCCCGCGCCACGAGCAGCCGCTGGCGGGCATCGTCGATCGCCGGCGGGCGGACCCACGCGCCTTGCTCGCGGCGGGCGTGGAGACGGTTGGGGATCGAGCGCCCCTCGAAGTTGCCGCCGTCGGTGATGCCGAAGTAGGCCAGCGCCTCGTCGGCGTCGGCGCCGAGCACGGCGCGCACCTCGTCGGGGGTCCACGTGTGGAACCAGCCCTCGTGATTGTGGCCGTCCGGGCCGGGCGAGTCGGCGTCCTCGGCGGAGGAGAACCCGCCGCCCGGTTGGCGCAGGTCGCGCAACACGTAGTCGATCGTCTCCGCCACCACCTGGCGATACCGGGGCGCGCCGAACGCCACGGCTGCGTGTGCGTACACGGCCACGAGAAGTGACTGGTCGTAGAGCATCTTCTCGAAGTGTGGGACGAGCCACTGGCGGTCGACGGAGTAGCGGGCGAAGCCGCCGCCGATGTGGTCGTACATTCCCCCTGCGGCCATCGCGTCGAGCGACGTGGTGACGACGGTTCGGGCGTCGTCGTCGCCCGAGCGCAACCAGCTGGCGAGCACGAGATCGAGGCTCATCGTCGACGGGAACTTCGGGGCCTGGCCGAAGCCGCCCCACTCGGCGTCGAACTGCTCGCCGAGCGCCTGGACCGCCGCGCTCACGTGCGCCTCGCCAGGTAGCTGGACGCTCGGACGCAAGCGGGACGTGCGCGACACGGCCTCGCGCAGCGCGTCGGTGTTCTTCGCCAGATCCGCCCGGCGCGTCCGCCACGCCTCGCCGATGGCGGCGAGGAGCTGCAGGAAGTTGGGGCGAGGGAAGTAGGTGCCGCCGTAGAACGGGTCACCGTCGGGCGTCAGGAACACCGTCATCGGCCACCCGCCGCGCCCCGTCATCGCCTGGACGGCGTCCATGTACACGGCGTCGACGTCCGGACGTTCCTCGCGGTCGACTTTGATGTTGACGAAGTCGGCGTTCATCGCCGCCGCCACCTCGTCGTCCTCGAAGCACTCGTGGGCCATCACGTGACACCAGTGGCACGCCGAATAGCCGACGGACAGGTGGATCGGCACGTCGCGCCGACGGGCCTCGGCGAACGCGTCCGGTCCCCACGGCTGCCAGTCGACCGGGTTGTCCCGGTGCTGACGGAGGTACGGAGACGTCTCCTCGGCGAGGCGGTTCACCGCTCCGACGCTACCGAGCGACTGCGGGTGGTCTGCCAGGCTGTCGCCCTGTGAACGCTTCCTCGTCGCCGGGCTCGCCCCTGCTCGTCGTCGGCCTGCTCGCCGTCGCCGGTGCCGTCGTCGCCGGTCTCGTGCTCGTGCAACGTGTCGGGACGACCTATGCCGACGGGCTCGACGTCGCCGCCGACTCGGCGGCACTGGCTACCGACTCGGTCGATCCGCTGGCGTCGATGACCGACAACCTCGTCACGTTCGCCGACGCCGCCGAGACCGGCATCGCCGATGCCCGCGTCGTCCTGGCGTCGGCGCAGGTGTCGATCGACGAGCTCGGCGTGTCGGCGGAGACGTCGCTCGCCGAGACGACGGAGGGCGTCGCCAGCCTTGCCGAACGCCTGGCCGGCGTCGTCGAGAGCATCGAGCGGATCATCCCCGGTGACCGCGAGTCGGTGGCCGAGGACCTGCGTCAGGTCGCCGACGGCCTGGAGCCGGTACCCGCCGATCTGCGCGCGCTCGGCGCCCAGTTGCAGGAGACGGCCGGCGAGATCGAGGGCGTCGACCCGACGCTGGCAGAACTCGGCACCAGCGTCGCCGCCCTCGGTGACGACCTGGCCTCGTTCGCGCCAGCGCTCGACCAGCTCCAGGTGACCGCCGACGGCCTCGCCAGGCGTATCGACGACGCTGGCGACCGGGTCGAGACGGATCTGTGGCTGGCCCGCCTCGTCGTCGTCCTGCTCGGCATGATCATCGCCGTCGCCCTGATCCTGGCCGACCGCCGCGCCCGCGTCCGCCCCTGACCCATCCGAGGGTTTCGTGGTCCCCGAGGGTGGGCGGCCCGGAAGGGGTGCGCCAAACCCTCGGATGCCGCGTCCCGACCTGTCCCGACCTGCCGGCGGACCGGGCCGCGGCTCAGGCGCCGACGGCGTGGAACCCGCCGTCGACGTGGACGATCTCGCCCGTCGTCGCCGGGAACCAGTCCGACAGCAGTGCCACGCACGCCCTGGCCACGGGGTCGGGGGCGGTGACGTCCCAGCCGAGCGGCGCCCGCTCGTCCCAGATGTCCTCGAACTTGGCGAAGCCGGGGATGCTCTTGGCGGCCATCGTCTTCACCGGCCCGGCGGCGACGAGGTTGCAGCGGATGCCGCGCGGGCCCAGCTCTTTGGCCAGGTAGCGGCTGACGCTCTGCAGCGCCGACTTGGCGACGCCCATCCAGTTGTACGCCGGCCAGGCCACCGAGTTGTCGAAGTCGAGACCGACGAACGCGCCACCGGCGGTCATCAGCGGCACGAAGGCGTCGGCCAGCGCCTTCAGCGAGTACGCCGAGATGTGCATGGCCACGGCGACGTCGTCCCACTGCGCGGCCATGAAGTCGTCGCCGAGGCAGACCTCTGGGGCGAACCCGATCGAGTGCAGCACGCCGTCGACGCGCCCCCATTTGCGCTCCAACTCGCCGCGCACGGTGGCCAGATGCTCCGGCTGGGTCACGTCGAGCTCGAACACCTCGACGTCGCCGTCCAGCTTGCGCGCCGTGCGCGCGGTCAGGCTCAGCGCCCGTCCGGCGCCGGTGAGCACGATCGCGGCCCCTTCCGCCTGGGCCAGGCGGGCGACGGAGAACGCCAGCGAGGCATCGGTCAGCACGCCGGTGACGACGATGTGCTTGCCGCTGAGCAGACCCATGGGGCGACCGTAGCCGGGGTGCGTGTGCCATCCTCTTGCGCATG
The DNA here is from genome assembly GCA_030858325.1 of Actinomycetota bacterium. GTDB lineage: Bacteria > Actinomycetota > Acidimicrobiia > Acidimicrobiales > Ilumatobacteraceae > JALZMG01. Next base: position 8,457 of record JALZMG010000033.1, read on the forward strand.
CGCATCGGCATCCTCGGCGGCACCGGCCCGGCCGGCAGCAGCCTGGCGGCGCGCCTGGCCAGTATCGGTTACGACGTCGTCATCGGCTCCCGTTCGAAGTACCGGGCGATGGAGGCTGTCGACCACATCGTCGAGCCCAATCCGGACCTCGCTGACCGGCTGCAGCCCGGCGACAACCCCGCCGCCGCGGAGTGCGACCTCGTCGTCATCGCCACGCCGTGGGACTCGGCGGCGACGACGGCCCAGGAGCACGCGCAGTCGCTGTGCGGCAAGGTCGTCGTCAGCATGGCCAACGCGCTCGTGCGAGTGGGCCACGAGTTCCAGCCGCTGGTGCCGCCGCGCGGCAGCGTGGCTGCGCACGTGCAGGCGGCCGTGCCGGGGTGTCGGGT
>JALZMG010000057.1 GCA_030858325.1 Actinomycetota bacterium
CCTCGAGACGTTCCCCGGTTGCGTCGTCGTCATCAGCCACGATCGCTGGTTCCTGGACCGGATCGCGACCCACATCCTCGCCTTCGAGGGCGACAGCCAAGTCCGCTGGTTCGAGGGCAACTTCTCCGAGTACGAGGCATGGCGGCACAAGGAGCTCGGCGTCGCCGCCGACACCCCGCACCGCATCCGCTACAAGAAGCTGGCGTAAGCTCGCCGGGATGTGCGCCAACTGCGTGTCCACCGCCCAGGCTGCCGTCGGTCAGGTCGCGCTCGCCGCGTACGTGCTCAAGGATCCGGTGCACCGGCTGCTCGCCCGCAACGGGCTGGTCCGGGAGCCCGACCCGGTCGCCAATGACGTCCGTACGGTGGCGTTCCTGCGCGGCCTCGATCTGGACCCCGTCGAGATCCTCGGTGCCGACGTCGTCGCGGCTGCCGCGGCGTGGCAACCTCAGACCCTCCCGGAGCGCTCGACGCGGCGGGCGCGTTCGGCTCGGTGGGCAGCCTCGGCGCGGCCCATCGGCTCCCACAGCCTGGCCACGACCCAGTAGACGGCGAACAGCAGGATCAGCGTGACCGGCGGCACGAGCCACACGTTGACGTGCGGCAGCGTGCGCGCCGCCAGCCACCACGGGCCCGTCCACGAGAGATCCATCGGATATCCGAACCGCTCGACGCCGTCGATCACCGGGCGCTCCAGCAGGTGGGCCCAGGTGCTCCAGGCGATGAGTCGGCACACGCCGTAGAAGAACGTCGCCCGGTACAGTGCCACGAGTCCGCGCTCGGGCAGGAACCGTGCGAACCACGCCCACACGCGGGCGTCGGCGGGGACCACCTCGGTGCGCCAGTACTCGCGGGTCAGCACGCGCCACGACAACAGCACGACGATGAGCCAGAACACGTCCATCACGAGTCCGAGGCTGGAGTAGTACGCCGCCGCATCGAGGTATTTGCCGCCCTCCACCGTCGCCGCGTACGCCCACGTTCGCAGCGTCCAGTTCAGCGTGGAGAAGGGAAAGATGAGCATCGTGCCCACCGAGTCGTTGACGTCGGTCAGCGCGTGCGCGGCGTAGCCGAACAGGAACCCGACGGCGAACGCCCGGTTGCGCTTCCACAGCCAGAAGATCAGCGTGATCACGATGCCGCTGAACAGCGTGTGCGTGAAGCCCATCCCCGGCCACCCGCGATGCCACTGGTGCGGCTCGTCGGCGCCGTAGTGGCGGCCGTTGATGGTGATGCCGTAGACCCAGAACTTGGACAGGAAGTCGGGTGTGAAGTCGCCGAGGAAGATGCCCCAGAAGCTGACCTTGCCGCCGCGCATCTTCTTCGGCAGGTGGGCGTGGACCGCGTAGATCTCGAACTGGTGCGCAGCCCAACTCATCGGCGGCTGCGAACCCGCGCGAGGAGGGGCGGACCAGCGGTGACGACGACGACCAGCCACAGCGGTCCGACGAACCAGTTGAGGAGACCCTTCTGCCAGATGCCGGCGACGATGTAGGTCACGGCGGCGAGGAGGTACCAACCCCACCGTGCATCGTCACCCGCCGTCGCCACGACGCGGGACAGTAACGTCCACGCCGCGTGAGCGAGCGAGTCTTCGAGCGAACGAACCATCATCACGGTCCGTTCGCTCGCTGGTGCGCCGTGGCCGCGACGACGGCTGGCGCGTTCACCGACTGGAAGGTGCACCAGTGAGCGACCGGGGCGACGAGTCGACGGCGCGCGAGGACGACGCCAGGCTTGCCGCCCGCCTGGCCACGGACGCAGGGTGCGGGCTGGTCGCCATCCGTGAACGCATGGTCTCGGCAGGTGCACACGCGTGGCAGGTGATGGACGGCGGGGACACGTCCAGCCACCGGTTCATCGCCGACGAACTGGGCAGGGTCCGTCCCGACGACGCCGTGCTGTCGGAGGAAGGCCTGGAGGACCCGCGCCGCTTCGACGTCGATCGCGTCTGGATCATCGATCCGCTCGACGGCACCCGCGAGTTCGGCGAACCCGGGCGCCACGACTGGGCCGTGCACGTCGCGTTGTGGGACAGCGGGGGCTTCGCCGCCGGCGCCGTCAGCCTGCCGGCCCTCGGCATCACGCTGGCCACGGATCCGCCGCCGCCGCTGCCAGCCCCGCAGCGGGAGCGACCGCGCCTCGTCACGTCACGCACACGCGCCCCGTATGCAGCAGCCGTCGTCGCCACCGCGCTCGACGCCGAGCCGGTGCGCCTCGGGTCGGCCGGCGCCAAGGCGATGTCGGTCGTGCTCGGCGAGACCGACATCTACGTCCACGACGGCGGCATGTACCAGTGGGACTCGGCGGCCCCCGCTGCCGTCGCCCTCGCTGCCGGCCTGCATGTCAGCCGCATCGACGGCTCGCCGATGGTCTTCAACGCCCGCGATCCGTGGCTGCCGGACTTCCTCGTCTGCCGCCAGGAGTGGTCACGCCCCGTGCTCGACGCGCTCTGGGGTTGACGGCGGTGCGGCGATGGAGTTGAAGGCGACGCGCTGGGAGATTGACGGCCAGGTCGCCACCGTCTGGCTGCACCGCCCGCACCGTCACAACGCGTGGACCGGGCGGATGCACGCCGAGTACCGCTGGATCACGGCTCAGCTCGAGGCCGACGAGCGCGTCCGTGCGGTCGTCGTCACCGGCACCCCGCCGGCGTTCTGTGTCGGTGGTCACGCCGACGCGCTTGCCGGCCATGCCGGTCGCGGCAGCTACGACAGCGGCGTGCCGGAGGACGCGGCCCGTCCCGGCTACGGCGTACGGCCGGAGTTCGATCACGACTTCTCGTTCCACTTCGGGCTGCCGTTCCCGGTCATCGCCGCGGTCAACGGGGCCTGCGCCGGCGTCGGCCTGGCGCTGGCTCTGTTCTGCGACCTCCGCTTCGTCGCCGCCGACGCCAAGCTGACCACGGCCGCGGCGCGCCTCGGGCTGCCCGCCGAGTACGGGATGAGCTGGATCCTGCCCCGGCTGGTCGGCGTCACGAGAGCGAACGACCTGCTGCTGTCCGGGCGGGTGGTCACGGGCGCCGAGAGCGCCGACTGGGGGCTGTGGAACGGCGTCGGCGACGACGGGGCGGCGACGCAGGCCGCCGCGCACGACTACGCCCGCCGCCTCGCCGCCGAGACGGGACCGAATGCCGTGCGCATGGCCAAGCGGCAGATCTATGACGACCTGCTGCGCCACGACGTCGGCGCCGCGCTGACCGACGCCGCCCGCCTCCTCGACGAGGCGACTGCGTCGGCGGAGTACCGCGAAGGCGTCGCCGCCCTACGCGAACGACGTCCTTCGCGCTTCGACCTCTAGGACTCCGTTCGCGCAGGCCACGTCGCCAGCAGGTCCACGTGTCTGCTGCGATG
>JALZMG010000097.1 GCA_030858325.1 Actinomycetota bacterium
GACCGACACGCCGTCGCGCAGCCGCAGGACCCGCGACAGGTGGTGACGCGTGGCTTCGTCCAGCGCCGGGACGTCCACGTCGTCGACCCGCACGTGCGCATCGGCGCGGCGCAGCGTCGGGCGCGCCGCGCCGTCGCTCACGAGAACGCCGATTTGATGCGCGAGAAGAGTCCCTTCTCGAGCGGGTGCACGGGCTCACCGCGCTTGTCGGCCAGGCGGCGCAGCAGTTCCGCTTCCTCCTCGTCCAGCTTCGTCGGCACCTCGACGACGAGGCGGGCGCGCAGATCCCCGCGGCCACGCCCCTGCAGTCGTGGCACGCCGCGCTGGCGCAGGACGAACTCGCGACCCGGCTGCGTGCCGGCCGGCACGTCCAGCTCCTCGTCCCCGTCGAGTGTCGGTAGTGCGATCGTCGTGCCCAGCGCGGCCTGGGCGATGGAGATCGGCACGTCGGTGACGAGGTCGTTGCCGTCACGCGCGTAGCGCTCGTGCTCGGCGACGCGCAGGTGCACGTACAAGTCGCCGGTGCCGCCGCCACGCGGCCCGACGGCGCCACGGCCGCCGAGTCGCAGCGTCGATCCGGAGTCGACCCCTGCCGGGACGTCGACCTGGTAGGTGTGCTCGGCGGTCACGCGTCCCTCGCCCCTGCACGTCGGGCACGGTGTCACGACGACCTGGCCGAGCCCGCTGCAGCGCGGGCACGGCGCAGACGTCACCATCTGTCCGAGCAGGCTCTGGCGGACACGCTGGATCTGCCCGCTGCCGCCGCAGTCGGCGCACGTGACCGGCTGCGTGCCGGAACCGGCACCGGTGCCGCCGCAGTCGTCGCACCGTCTGGGCAGGCGCAGCGTGACTGGGATCGTCGACCCGAACACCGCCTGCTCGAAGGCGATGTCGGCGACGACTTCCATGTCCTGGCCGCGTGGCGGCCCGGCCGGACCACGACGCCCGCCGCCGCCGCCGAACGGGCCCTGGCCGCCGAAGAACGCATCGAAAATGTCGCCGAGGCCGCCGCCGGCGAACATGTCCTCCATCCGCTGCCCGCCGCCGGCGCCACCGACACCGGCCTCGCCGAAGCGGTCGTAGCGGGCCCGCTGGTCCGGATCGCTGAGCACCTGGTACGCCCGCGCGACCTGCTTGAACTGCTCGGCGGCGGTCGTGTCCGGGTTCGTGTCCGGGTGCAGCTCGCGGGCCTTGCGTCGGTACGCCCGCTTGAGGTCTTCGGTGGACGCCGCCCGCGACACGCCGAGCAGCGCGTAGTAGTCGGCCACGGTCAGCTCGACTCCATGCGCCGGGCCAGCTGGTCGCTGACGACTTCGACCGTGGCCAGTGCCTGCGGGTAGTTCATGCGCGTCGGGCCGAGCACGCCGACCGAGCCGCGGGGCTCACCGTCGACGACGATCGGGGCGACGACGACCGAGCAGGCCGAAAGCGGTTGCACGCCGTGCTCGCCGCCGATGGCGATCGACATCCCTCGCTCGACCAGCTCTCCGACGAGCGTGACGACGACGAACTGCTGCTCCAGTGTGCGCAGGACGTCGCGCACGACATCGACGGCGTCGAACGCCGCGGCCATCGCCGCCGTGCCGCCGATGTACAGGTGCTCGGCGCCGGAGGCGGCACAGGCGGCGGCGAGCGACGCCGAGCACAGCGCGTCGACAGCACCGTCGCCGCTCGGCGGCAGATCGACGACGCCGGCCAGCGAGCGGCCGACGAGATTGGCCGCCAGGTGCGCGGATGCGGCAGCCAGCTGCGGTTCGCTGACGTCGACGTTGATGTCGATCGTCTGGCTTTCGACGGAGCCGTTGCCGAGGACGACGACGACGGTGGCGATCGTCGACGACAGGGCGACGAGCTGCACGCTGCGCACCGTGACGGCCTCCGCACGGGGCCCGACGACGACGGCGGCGTGGTTCGTCAACTTGGCCAGCAGGTCCGACGTCTGGTGCAGCATCTCCTCCAGCCGGCCGTGGGCATTGCGGAAGAACGAACCGACCTCGTCGCGCGTCGTCGTGTCCAGCACGCCGCGTCCCGCCAGCTGGTCGACGAAGAAGCGGTACCCCTTGTCGGTCGGGATGCGCCCCGCCGACGTGTGCGGCTGGATCAGGTAGCCCTCCTGCTCGAGCACCGCCATCTCATTGCGCACCGTCGCCGAGGAGACGTGAATCGCCGGCGCGTCGGCGATGTGGGTCGAACCCACCGGGAGCGCCGTGGCGATGTACTCCTGCACGACGGCGCTCAAGATCGCGGACTTGCGTTCGTCGAGCATGTTGGCAGTCGATCCTACCGAGTGCCAATCCGCACAAGCCCCCGTTCTGTCCTTCGCGATCGGCCCGATTGGGCGGGTCCGAAAGGACAGATCGGGCTCGACCGAGCGTCAGTCGTCGAGCTTGAGGGCGGAGATGAACACGTCGCCGGGCACCTCGACGCGCCCGATCGACTTCATCTTCTTCTTACCCTCCTTCTGCTTCTCCAGCAGCTTGCGCTTGCGCGTGATGTCCCCGCCGTAGCACTTGGCGAGCACGTCCTTGCGCTTCGCCTTGACGGTCTCCCTGGCGATGACCTTGCCGCCGATGGCGGCCTGGATCGGCACGTCGAACATCTGCCGAGGGATCAACTTCTGCAGCTTCTCGGCCATCAACCGGCCGTAGTCGTAGGCCTTGTCCCGGTGGACGATCGTCGAGAAGGCGTCGGCGGTGACGCCGTTCAGCATCAGGTCGACCTTCACCAGGTTCGACGGTCGGTACCCGGCCAGCTCGTAGTCGAGGCTGGCGTAGCCCTGGCTGCGGCTCTTCAGCTGGTCGAAGAAGTCGACGACGACCTCGGCGAGCGGCATCAGGTAGTGCAACTCGACGCGCTCAGGCGACAGGTACTCCAGCTTGTCCAGCTCGCCGCGGCGTTGCTGACACAGCTCCATCAGCGTGCCCGTGTAGTCAGTCGGGGTGATGATGCCGACCTTGAAGAACGGCTCCTCGATCGATGCGATGCGCTGCGGGTCCGGCAGATCGGCAGGGTTGTCGACGACGTCGAGGCCGCCGTCGGTGCGCTGGACGCGGTACTCCACGCTCGGCGCGGTGGCGATCAGCGCCAATCCGAACTCGCGCTCCAGGCGCTCCTTGACGATCTCCATGTGCAAGAGGCCGAGGAAGCCGCAGCGGAACCCGAAGCCGAGCGCGCCCGACGTCTCCGGCGTGTACGTGATCGAAGCGTCGTTGAGCTTCAGCTTCTCCAGCGAGTCGCGCAGGTCCTCGAAGTCGTCACCGTCGATCGGGAACAGCCCGGAAAAGACCATCGGCTTGGGGTCCCGGTAGCCGGGCAGCGGTGTCTCGGCGCCATGGCTCGAGGTCGTCACCGTCTCGCCGGAGCGGGCCTCGGCGACCTCCTTGATCCCGGCGATGAGGTAACCGACCTCCCCCGTCGCCAGCTCCGCAATGGGCGTCGGCGCCGGCTTGCGCACGCCGATCTCGATCGCCTCGTGGACGGCACCGGCCTGCATGAAACGCAGCTTGGAGTTCGTCCTGAGCCGGCCGTTGACGACACGGACGCTGGACACGACGCCGCGGTACTGGTCAAACTGACTGTCGAAGATCAGTGCCTGCAGCGGCGCGTCCGGGTCACCTTCCGGCGGCGGGATCCGCGCCACGACGGCGTCGAGCAGCTCTGGTACGCCCTCCCCTGTCTTCGCCGAGATGCGCAGGATGTCCTCGGCGGCGATGCCCAGCACGTTCTCGATCTCCATCGCGTACTTGTCGGGCTCCGCCGCCGGGAGGTCGATCTTGTTCAGGGCGGCGACGATCTCCAGGTCGTGCTCCAGCGCCAGATAGCAGTTGGCGAGCGTCTGCGCTTCGATCCCCTGGGCCGCGTCGACGACGAGCACGACGCCTTCGCAGGCGGCCAGCGAGCGGCTGACCTCGTAGCCGAAGTCGACGTGGCCGGGCGTGTCGATGAGGTGGAAGACGTGGCCCTTCCAGTCGACGCGGACGTTCTGCGCCTTGATCGTGATGCCCCGCTCCCGCTCCAGGTCCATCGAGTCGAGGTACTGCTCGCGCATGTCGCGGGCGTCGACGGCGCCGGTGACTTCGAGGATGCGGTCCGAGAGCGTCGACTTGCCGTGATCGATGTGGGCGATGATCGAGAAGTTGCGGATCCGCGAACGTTCCATGGGCGAGGGGGCGACGCACCGGCGGCGTCGGCTCGTCGGATGCTACCGGCGCGGTTGGCAGCGCTCGCCGGCCACCGGTATCGTTGACCCGCCGTTCGGCCGCCCATGATCGTCGTGGTCCACGCCCGCGGACAGCCCTCCGAAGTCGAAGGAACACGTCGTGGCCAACATCAAGAGCCAGAAGAAGCGCAACCTCACCAACGCCAAGCGCGCCGAGCGCAACAAGGCCGCCAAGAGCGAGCTGAAGACGCGCGTCAAGAACGCCGGCAACGCGGCCGGCACGGACGGCGGCGACGCCGACCTGCGCCTCGCCGTCAAGCGCCTCGACATGGCCGCGGCAAAGGGGATCATCCACCCCAACCAGGCCGCCCGCCGCAAGAGCCGCCTGATGAAGAAGGCCAACGCGGGCGCCAGCTGAACCCGACGACGGGTCCCGGACGCCGCGCCCCCGACCTCGCGACATCCGAGGCGTTCGTGCACCCGAGGGTTTCGCGCACCCCCCTCCGGGCCTGAAACCTCCGGTGCGCGAAAACCTTAGGTGGATCAGCGGCGGAGACGGGACAGGCGGGCGACGAGGACCTCCATCACGATGTCGTCGGGCAGGTCCCGCGCGCCGTGCAGGTCGAGATCGGCGGCGGCGAGCAGATCGATCGCCCGGCGCACCCCGGAACCACCGAGCCGGCGGTACTGCGTGAGCGCCTTGCGCGCCGGGAAGCCGGGCTTGATGCCGAGCGCCGTGGCCGCGTCGGCCTCCGACCTGGCGTCCACGCCGTCGAGGCGGGCCAGCCGCGCGTAGTGCATGTGAAGGATGGCCATCAGCTGCAACGGGTGGCGTCCGCCGGGACCGCTCATCCTGGCCAGGACCGCCAGCGCCTGCGCCGTGTCGGCGGCGTCCACGGCATCGGTCAGATCCCACGGTGGCACGTCGCCGCCCTCGCCGAGGAACGGTTCGACGTCGGCCGGGCTCAGCGCCCGACCGTTGCCGTAAGTGGCGGCGAGCGTGGTGAGGATGCCGTCGAGGCGGCCGACGTCCTCCCCGAGACGTTCGGAGATCGCTGCCGCCGCCGCACCGGACAACCGCATTCCCGCCTCGGTGGCCTGTTCGGTGACCCAACCCGGGCGGTCGCGTGGACGGGTGGGCGGCTTTGTGTCGGTGACGGTGCCGTCGCTGGCCCGCACCGCCTCGGTCACCGACTTGGCGACGCGGGTGGCGGCGAGCACGAGATCGGTGCTGAGGAGCGGATCGGTGAGGTAGGCCGTCAGCGGGGGCAGCTCGTCGACGGTGAACCGTTCCAGGTCCCTGGCGACGACGACTCGGCGCTCCGTCAGGAACGGCATCGTCTGCGCGGCATCGACGAGGCTGCGCACCTCGTAGTCGTCACCTTCGAACTCCTCGACCATCAGTGAACGGTCGGCGTCGCCGACGAGGCGGTGCACGAGGTCGCTGACGGCGGCCCGCAGGATCGATTCGTCGTCGCCGACGAGCAGGTGGACCGTCATCAGCGCGTCATCATCGCATCACTCGTCGGCGGTCGTCGTCGCCTACCCTCCGCTCGGTGGAGCGACGGATGACGAGCGTGCTCGAGGCGCTGGACGACCAGGCCGAGGCGATGATGGCCGAGCTGTCCGACCTCGTCGCCGTCCCCAGCATCAGCGGCAGCGACGCCGAGAACGAGGCGCTCGACCATCTCGCTCACGTCTTCGTCGCCTGCGGGCTCGACGTCGACCACTGGCAGCTCGATCTCGACGACCTCCTCGCACGACCCGACTTCCCGGGCGTGGAGGTCGAGCGCCGCGAAGCCTGGGGCCTCGTCGGCCGCCTGGCCGGGCGCGGTGGTGGTCGCCACCTGATGTTCAATGGCCATGTCGACGTCGTCCCGCCGGGCGACCCTGCACAGTGGCCGGCGGCGCCGTTCGTCCCGACGCTGACCGAGGGGCGCCTCGGCGGCCGGGGCACGTGCGACATGAAAGCCGGCCTCGTCGCCGCGCTGTGGGCGACGAGCGCGATCCGCGCCGCCGGCGTCGAGCTGGACGGCGACATCGTGCTCGCCGCCGTACTGGGCGAGGAGGACGGCGGCCTCGGCACGTACGCCACGCTCGCTCGCGGCTGGCGTGCCGACGCCTGTGTCATCCCCGAGCCGACCGACCTCGACATCGTGCCAGGCAACGCCGGTTCGCTGACGTTCCGGTTGACGATCCACGGTCTCGCCACGCACGCCGCCCGCCGCACGGAGGGGGTCAGCGCGATCGACAAGCTCGTTCCAGTCCTGCGTGTGCTGCGCGAGCTGGAAGCGGGCCGCAACGCGGACGTCGAGCCGCTGGCCCGGCGTTGGTCGCTGGCCTACCCGATCTCCGTCGGCACGGTCCACGGCGGGGACTGGGCCTCGTCGGTCCCGGACCGCGTGGTCGCCGAAGGTCGCCTCGGCGTGATGCTCGACGAGGACGTCGCCGTCGCGCGCGTTGCACTGGAGGGGGCGGTTGCCGCCGGATGCGCCGAGGACCCGTGGCTGGTCGACCACCCCGTGAGCGTCGAGTGGTGGGGCGGCCAATTCGCCTCCGGGCGGCTCCCCGCCGACAGCGACCTGGCTGAGCGCGTCGGCGCCGCCCACCACGGTGCCGGTGGTGGGCCGCAGCGCACGTGGATCGCCCCGTACGGCAGCGACCTGCGCCTGATGACGGGCATCGGCGGCGTCCCGACGGTGCAGTACGGGCCGGGCGACGTGGCGCTCGCCCACGGACCGCACGAGCACGTCGTGCTCGACGACGTCAGATCGTGTGCCCGGACACTGGCGACGCTTGCCGTCGAGTTCTGCACCGGCCCACGCTGACGAGCCCTGTGATCACGGCGGCGACGGCGAGCCAGCCGAGCCACGACCACGGTGGTCCCGGCTCCGTCGCCGCACCGACCGTGGCGACGGCGTCGATCCACGCCACGGCCATCCCCGCCGGCGCCATCACGAACGAGGCGATCGGCGGAACCGCCCCGGCGAGCAGGCAGGCCGGCAGGCCGTAGAGCATCACGAACCCGGCGACGGGGACGGCGACGAGGTTGGCGACGGTGCCGACCAGCGAGAGCCGGCCGAACACGAGCACGCTCGGCAGCGCCACGCCGAGTTGGGCCCCAACGGTGATGGCGACCGGCATCGCCAGCGGGCCGAGCGCGCCGAACCGTGGGGCCAGCCACGGCCCGATCGCCGTGACGCCAGCCGTCGCTCCGACCGACAGCCAGAAACCGACCGACCAGGCCAGCAGCGGATCGACGAGCAGTAGTCCGATCACGGCCAGCGCCAGCAGGCGGACCGGTTGACGGGGCCGTCCGAGCACGAACGCCGTGGCGCTGAGACCGGCCATCACGCCGGCGCGCAGCACCGACGGCTCGGCGCGGGTGACGACCACGAACCAGGCGATCAGCCCGATCGACAGTGCCCAGCGGCCGAACGGTGGGGCCCTGCGCAGCAGCGGCCCGGCCGCCGCCAGCACGAACGCCACGTTCTGCCCGGAGACCGCCGTCAGATGCGACAGCCCGCTGGCGCGGAAGCGCTCGACCATCTCTGGCGACTCGTCGCGGTCGTCACCGATCACAAGACCCCGGATCAGCGCAGCCTGGTCGGCGGGAAGCGTCGACGCGCCCCGCTCGATCACTGCCCGGACGCGGTTCGAGGAGCGGGCGAGGGCGTCACCTTCGAGGGCGTCGCCGACCCAGTCGGCGATGAACTCGCCGACGACGTGGCGCCAGGCGACGCGCGCGACACGGGCATCGTCGAGCAGGCGGCGTTCGCCGACGACCACGATCCGGTCACCCCCGCGCCACGAACGTGCCCGCAGCTGGCGCGCCCGGCCGCGCACCCAGAGTTCGAACCGTTCACCGTCGATCTCGACCAGGACGTTCGTCGCCGTGCCGGCCCGCCGGGGGTCGTCGACGACGGTGACCCAGCCGGCGAATGGTCCGAGACGATCGGGTCGCAGGTCATGCCACGCCCCGTCGGAACGGTGGACGCCGGCGGCGCCGAGCACGGCGACAACGACGACGACTCCGAGCCGACGAGTGGCCACGCCGACGACGATCGCAGCGACGAGGGGGACGCAGAGCGAGCGGGTGGCGACGGCGGTCGCCACGACGCCGGCCGCGACGACGACTGCGGCCGGCCCCGCAGACGTGGCTCCCTCGCGGCGAGCATGCGTCACCGGTCCGGTCCTCAGCTCGTAGCCTCGCCGGATCGCCATGTCATCCATGCGTCGACCTCGGTACGTCGTCGAGGGCCCACGATGGTTCCGCAACCAGATTCGCGGAAAGGGCCCGTTCTTCGCTCTCGGACCACCGCTCGTGATCGGCGCCGTCTCGCTGCTGCTGCTCAACGCGTTCTCCACCCGCACCACGGGCGTGACCGGGCTCGTGCTCGGGTTCTTCGCTGCGCCGGCGCTGCCCGCGCTCGGTGCGCCGTTCTCCGATTCGTCGCGCTACCCCGTGGCCATCGCCGCCAGCGTCGTGCTGTGGTTGATCGTCGGGCTGATCAGCGCCCGCCGCGCGACGCGCAATCCAATGGCCTCGTGGAGCGACTTCTGGCGCACGTTCTGGTGGCTGGCCGCGGGGATCTGGATGGGCACGCTGGCCTCGCTGTTCGTGGCCACGGTCGTGCTCGGTCGCTCCCTGTTGTAAGTGGGCGCTCGCCGCCAGACCCGTCACAGCGCGACCAGGTCGCGCATGGCCTCGAGCTTGGCCGGGCCGATGCCGCGCACGGCTTCGAGGTCCTCGACCGTGGCGAAGGGTCCGTGCTGCTCCCGGTGGTCGACGATGGCCTGCGCCGTCGCCGGCCCGACGCCTGGCAGCGCGTCGAGCTCGCTGACGGTGGCCCGGTTGAGGT
>JALZMG010000433.1 GCA_030858325.1 Actinomycetota bacterium
GCCCAGAGCCGGTGCGCGAGGGCGGCCGGCAGCGGCAGTCGGCGTGTCGGCGCAGGCGGGCGACTGCGCAAGCTGAGCACGTACGGGCGCAGCTGGACGTCCGGACGATTCCCGAGCGCGGCGATCAGCTCGGCAACGGCGACGCCGACGCCGGTGCGATGGCCGTGCAGCGGCCCGACGTCGATGGCGAGGCGGATCGGCTCCATGTGCTGAGGCGGACGCTAATCCTCGACGACTGGCGGAAGTGCTTCAGCAGTCGGCGACGGCATGCAACGCCGCGCACATCAGCGCTCGCCCGCCCGCGCCGAGCGAGCCGAGATGAATGGTCAGCAGCGATCTCGGCACGGTGGCGAGGTTGTCAAACGTGGCGACGCTGTCGTGGTCGATCCCTTCGCCTTGCCCGACCGGGACGCATGTCGGGATCGACCGAATCGTGCCCGTGACGGGAGCGACGAGGAGATTGGTGAGAACAGGGATGGCCTCGTTGCGGGAGACGACAAGGACTGGCCGGCGCTTGCCGTTGGGGGGTTCCATCAGCCACAGGTCACCCTGAGCTACCACGGTTCGGCCTCGGTCATGGCGATCGCGTTCGCCGTTGCCAGCGCGTCGTCCTCGCTCGTCTGCGGTGTCGTGCGGTACGACTCGGCAATCGCTTCGCCGACTTGCGCACGACGGACCTTCTCGTGCAGGTCGTTGACGGCCCGTCTGATGACCGCTGCGCGCCCGAATCGGACGAGGGTCAGCCGCCTGACACGGCGGGGATGATGGTCAGCTCATCGCCGGCGGCGATCGGCGTTGCCGTGCCGCTGCGGTCACGGACGTTGTCGGAACCGACGAACACGTTGACGTGCGGGCGCGTCCTGCCCTGCTCGTCGCGAATGCGGCGCTCGAGTGCCGGGTGCGCACGGGCCAAGCCGTCGAGCACTGTCTCGACGGTCGCGGTGGTGTCCGTGTCGGAGGCGACATCGAGCTCGAGGACAGTAGCGCCGGCGACGAGGTCGCGCAGCTGCGTCGGGACGCGGATGCGAACGCGCATCGGCGTCAGGCGACGATCGGCGCCGCGCGCGCCGACACGACGGGCGGCAGATGCTTGGCGAGGAGCTGCCACGACTCGCCGTCGTCGGTCGACGCGTATACCTCGCCCGTGCGCGTGCCGAAGTAGAACCCTGCGGGGTCCTGCCCGTCCGTCGTGAACCCGTCGCGCAGCACGGTGACGTGCGCGTCCTGCTGCGGGAGCCCGGTCGTCAGCGGTTCCCACGACGCGCCGGCGTCCGTGGTGCGCCACACGACGCAGTGGCCGTCGGGGGTGCAGCGGTACTCGTCGCTCTCCAGTGGCAGCAGGAACGCTGTCGACGGCTGCGCCGGGTGGGCGACGACGGGGAACCCGAAGTCCATCCCGGCGATCCCCGTCATGGCGGTCCACGCGCCGCCGCCGTCGTCGCTGCGGTAGATGCCGCCGTGGTGTTGGAGGTAGAGGCGCTCGGGGTCGCCCGAATCGCGCGCCACCTTGTGCACGCAGTGGCCGAACTCGACATCGTCACCGTCGGGCAAGAAACCGGCGACGATCCCCCGATTGCTGGCCCGCCACGTCGCCCCGCCGTCGTCTGACCGGTAGACGCCCGCCGCCGAGATGGCGATCAAGAGGCGCTGCGCGTCGTGCGGGTGCACGAGGACGGTGTGCAGGCACAGGCCACCCCCGCCGGGCTGCCACTGCGGGCGGTGCGGGTGGTCCCACAGCCCCTCGACGAGCGCGAAGCTGCGGCCGCCGTCATCGCTGCGAAACAGCGCCGCCGGCTCGACACCGGCGTACATGACGTCCGGCTCGTCGCCAGGGCCGCAGGCGAGCTGCCAGATCCGGGCCAGCGATGCATCCGTACCCGGCGGGAAGCTCAGCGCCGCCCGCTCGTCCTCGGTCCACGTCGACCCGAGGTCGTCGGACCGACGCAGCACCGGGCCCCAGTGATTGCTGACCGATCCCGTGAACAGGCGCGTCGCTCCCGAACGCGAGTCGATGCACGTCGCGTAGACCTCCTCGCCGGGAAACGTCGGCCCGCTCAGTTCGAACCGGCCACGATCATCGCCGGAGCGCAGCGTGAACAAGCCCTTCGTCGTCCCGACGAGCACCATTGCGTCCGTCGTGCTCGTCGCCGTGTCAGGTGTCGCAGTCATGGTCATGTCCGTCGTGACCTCCTCCACGTCGCGAACTCATCGCGCGCCAGTCAACACGATGTCGTGATCGGCGTGAGCACCACGGCCCAGAACAACGTGAACGCCCTCGTCGACGAGTATCAGCAGCGCCGGCGTCAGGATCAGGGTCGCCGCAAGGATGCGTTCGAGCTTGGCGAAGTCCTTGATCGTCTCGACGACGGGCCTGTTACTTCGTCGTCGCCGTCGGGCTGGTGCCGCTTTGATCTGGCAACTTTGAGCGCGACGACGACAGCGGGCTCTTGACTCCGTTCACGCGACGGTGTTGTGTTGAGCGAGGGGGCGAGCGAGGGAGGCATCGTGGCCAAGTACCTGATCAAGGCGTGCTACAGCAGCGACGGGTTGAAGGGCGTGCTCAAGGAAGGGGGCAGCAATCGCGTCGAGGCCGTGAGGGAGTTCGTCGGCTCCGTCGGCGGCAGCCTCGAGTCGTTCCACTTCGCGTTCGGTGACACCGACGCCTACCTGATCGTCGAGGTCCCCGACAACGCGACGGCGGCTGCGGTCGCCGCCACCGTTAGCGCGTCGGGAGCGCTGAAGAGCTACGAGACCGTGGTGCTGTTGACACCGGCGGAGATGGACGAGGCGGGGACGAAGGTCGTCGACTACCGACCGCCGGGGGGCTGACCGGGCGGGACACGTTCGTCGCCCAGGGCACCGGGGCTGGCGCGGCCGTAGACTCCGCGATCCATGCCCCGCGCCTTCATCACCGGCATCACCGGCCAGGACGGCCGCCATTTGGCGGAGTTCCTGCATGGGCAGGGCTACGACGTCTACGGCATGGTCAAGGGGCAGAACAACCCCAAGGCCACCCAGGTCGTCGACGAGATGCCGTTTGTCGAACTCGTCCCCGGCGATCTTGCCGACCTGCCGTCGCTCGTCGCCGCGCTCGAGGTGGCGCAACCGGACGAGGTCTACAACCTGGGGGCGATCAGCTTCGTCGCGCTGTCGTTCTCGCAGGCCGAGCTGACGGCGAACACGACGGGCCTCGGTGTGCTGCGGATGCTCGAGGCGATTCGCATGATCGGCGGCACGGCGAACAACCCGATCCGCTTCTACCAGGCCTCCAGCTCGGAGATGTTCGGCAAGGTGCGCGAGTCGCCGCAAACCGAGCTGACGCCGTTCCATCCCCGTTCGCCGTACGGCTGCGCCAAGGTGTTCGGTCACGACATCTCCGTCAATTACCGCGAGTCATATGGGCTGTACGCGTGCAGCGGGATCCTGTTCAACCACGAGGGGCCGCGGCGGGGCATCGAGTTCGTGACGCGCAAGGTCTCCAACGCCGTCGCCCGGATCAAGCTCGGCCTGCAGCACGAGCTGGTCATGGGCCCGCTCGACACCAAGCGCGACTGGGGGTTTGCCGGCGACTACGTGCGGGCGATGTGGCTCATGCTTCAACAGGACGAGCCGGACGACTACGTCATCGCCACCGGCGAGACGCACAGCGTCGAGGAGTTCGTAGCTGCCAGCTTCGCCGAGGTCGGCATCGCGGACTGGTCGCAGTACGTGCGCCAGGACCCCAAGTTCTTCCGCCCGGCCGAGGTCGACCTGCTGATCGGCGACGCCGGCAAGGCGCGCACCCGCCTCGGCTGGGAACCGGAGATCGACTTCTCGACACTCGTCAAGATGATGGTCGCCCACGACCTGCAGTCCGAGGCCAAGAAGGCGAACATCGACCTGCCCTGATCCGAGGGCACGCTCCCGTGTGATCAGGTCTCGAGCGGCATGTCGGTGATGGCGTCCATCATCGAGTCGGTGTCGGGCACGACGCCGCTGGCCAGCTTGTAGCGCAGCGTGATGGCGAACGTCGTCATCGCCGCCACGGACGACGTGAGCAAGCCGATCTCCACGCGCTTGAACAAGTCGTCGCTGCTCAGCCACGTGGCCAGCAGGAAGGCGACCACACCGGTGATCCAACCGAGGCTGACGAGCGCATGCCCCTTGAGGGCGATGACGGCCTGGGCGAGCGCCAGCGCCACCATGTAGCACGCGCTGCCGAGGGCGAGCATGGCGAGCGTGCGCCCGGAGAGGTCGGCGTCGTAGACGATCTCGATGACGAACGGACCGAGGACGAACGCGCCGACCGTGCCGACGACACCGACGGCGGCGACGACCATCATCAAGAGCTTCAGCCCGGCGCGGAACTCCAGCAGTTCCCCCCTCGCGGCGAGCCGGCTGAGTCGGGGCAGGAGCGCGGCCTGGACGGCCTGGAACATGAACAGCGGGATGCGGGCGAGCAGGACGCCGTATGCGAACTGCGTCACGCGGGCGTCGTCGGCCTCGCTGGCCAGCAGCGTGGTGGCGATCGGGCCGGCGTTCAGCAGCGTCGCCGCGAAGACCGAGCCGAGCAGCAGCCAGCCGAGGTTCGGCGTGACCTCCGCCCATGACGCCTCCGGGCCGGGCGCCGTCGCCAATCGCCCGCGGGAGTAGACGAAGCCGACGCCGACGAGCGGGGCGAGTGCGACAGCGAACCCGTAGGCGCCGGCAGCGCTGATGCCGACGACGGCGAGCAGCACGCACAGGGCGATCCGCACGACGCCATCAGCGCCCATCACGACGGCGTAGTCGTGGAAGCGGCCGGACCCGGAGCAGATGCCTCTCGCCATATGGGCGGGGGCGTAGGCGGCGAAGGCGACGACGAGTGCGGCCATCATCACCCAGTCGCCGTCGAAGAAGTGGGTGGCGATCAGCGGGCTCAGTGCGAGTACGACGAGCAGGACGATGGCGAAGAGACCGACGGCCAGCCTGGCGATGCGGGCGACGACGGGTTGCCCGCCGTGGCCGACCGCCCGGCGGTGGGCGAGCGCGCGTCCAAGTTCCTGCTCGAGCGGCAGGAAGAACCCCGGGGCCAGCGCGAACGTGGCGAACCACAGCGACGAGATCGTCTTGAACTCGTCCTCCCCGCCGACCGCCCACGTGCCGACCTTGAAGAAGGCATAGGTGGCGACACCCGCGATCAGGAGCGCGGCGCCGACCGGGATCGTGCCTTCGGGCAGCGGAGAGCGAGTGGTCGCCGTCTGGGACACGAGGACGCAAGCTACCCGGCCCCCCTGGCCGTGCCGCGGCACCGCGCCGGCGGTCGCTGCAGGGTGGTGACAGGTTGGCGCCCATCCGAGGCTTTCGCGCACCGGAGGATTTCCCGCCCCCCGTCCGGTCACGACAGCCTCGGGGGCGGGAAAGCCTCCGATGGTCGTGACCGCGGTGTGTGACGAACGCGTGACGGAATCTGTATGACGGGCACCGATAGCCTCGGTCCACCGTGGAACCAGACGCCCCGCTCGCGCCGCCGGTGGTCGCCGTCGTCGTGGTCCACGCGCCGGGGCCGTGGTTCGACGAGACGCTCGACTCGCTCGCTGACCAGGACTATCCCAACCTCAACACGCTGTTCCTGCTGACCGGCGGCCCGGCCGACGCCGACGGCGCCGACCTCGAGGCGCGGATCCTGGCCCGCCTACCGGACGCGTTCGTCCGCGATCTCGGCGCCAACCCCGGCTACGGGCCGGCGGCGAACGAGGTGCTGCGGCTCGTCGAGGGCGATGCCGGCTTCTTCTGCTTCTGCCACGACGACATCGCCCTCGAGCCCGACGCCATCCGCCTGCTGCTCGAGGAGCTGTACCGCTCCAACGCCGGCATGGTCGGTCCCAAGCTCGTCGACTGGGACGACCCGGGTGTGCTCCAGCACGTCGGCCTCGGCATGGACCGCTTCGGCGAGATCGACCCGATCACCGAACCCAGTGAGTACGACCAGGAACAGCACGACGCCGTGCGCGACGTCTTCGTGCTGCCATCGGCGTGCCTGCTCGTGCGTGCCGACGTGTTCCGTGTCGTCGGCGGCTTCGACGACGGCATCGACTTTCACGGCGACGACGTCGACCTGTGCTGGCGCCTGCACCTCAGCGGCGCCCGCGTCCTCGTCACCCCACAGGCCAGGGTCCGCCATCGCGAGCAGCTGGAAGTCCGCCGCCCCGAACTGAATCATCCGGTGCTGCGAGCCCGCCATCGCTTGCGCACCGTGGCCACGTTGACCGGCGGCCGCCGGCTGTTCACGCGCTCTGTCGAGCTCGTTCTGCTCACGGTCGCCGAGCTCGCCGTCGGCCTGTTCACCGGACGCTTCGGCGACGCCTGGGCGACGCTGCGGGCCCTCGTCGGCCTCGTGCCGCGCACCCCGGGCCTGCTCTCGCGGCGGGGCGCGATCGCCAAGATCCGCCAGGTTCCCGACGCCGAGGTGGTCGATCTGCAGAACGGCGGCAGCGCCCGGCTGACGTCGTACCTGCGCTCGCGCGACACGGAGACGTTCGTCGGCGAGGAGACGAGCGTGAAGCGCTGGCGGGAGAGCACGCTCGGGACGACGCTGATCTGGATCGTCGTCCTCGTCGGCATCCTCGTCGCCAGCCGGACGTTCATCGACACCCGCGTCCCGGCGGTCGGCGAGCTGCTCCCGCTGCCGGGCAGCGCCGGCGATCTGTGGAACGACTTCCTCGCCGGCTGGAACCCGAACGGCCTCGGCGGCACCGGCGCCAATCCGACCGGCTGGGGACTGCTGTCGATCGTCAGCGTGCTGTGGTGGTTGCGCATGGGCCTCGGGCTGACCGTCCTCGTCGTCGGCCTCGTCGTCATCGGCGTCGTCGGCGCATGGCGACTGGCGACGGTGTTTCCGAGTAATCGGGCGCGACTGACCGCGCTCGTCGTCTATGCGTCCGTGCCGCTGATCCCCGGCGTCATCTCGACCGGCCGGCTGTCGGCGCTGGTCGCCTACGCCACGGTGCCGTGGTTCGTGCACCTGCTGCGCGGCGCGGTCGGCATCGGGACGGCCGATCCCGAACTGGTGGGCGACCAACTCGTCGACGGCGTCATCGCGCTGCCCGTGCGCGAACGCGTCCGGCGGACGGCGGTACTGGCCATCGCCACCGCGCTCGGCGTGGCGATGGCCCCGGCCGTGCTCGTCGTCGTCGCCATCGTGACCGTTGTGCTCGGGCTGACCAGCCTCGCCGCCGGGGCAGGCTGGCGGACATCCACGTGGTTCACGGTGCTCGGCCTGGCCGGGGCGGGCGGTGGGTACCTCCTCAACCTGCCGTGGTCGTCGACGCTGGGCTGGGACGACCTGCAGGCTCCCGTGCTGGCCGGCGCGCCAGCTCGCGGTCTCGTCGAGGTCACGTCGATGGGGATCGGTGAGGCCCGGCTGGAGGTGTTGGCCGTTGCACTCTACGTGCCGGTCCTCGCCGCCCTTGCCGTCGCCCGCTCCTGGCGACTGACCTGGGCCGCGCGCGCTGGCGGAATGGTCGCCGTGTTCACCGTGCTGGCCGTGCTCCAGGATCGCGACGCGCTGCCGTTCCGCCTGCCCGATGTGGGTCTGCTGCTCGTGCCGGTCGCCCTCGGACTGGCCCTGTCTGCGGCAACGGCGGTCGCCAGCTTCACCGACGACGTGGCCGGGCGCGGGTTCGGCTGGCGCCAGCCCGTCGGCCTGGCCGCGCTCGGCGCCGTCGTCATCGGCTGCGTGCCCGTCGTCCTGACGATCATGGACGGCGCCTGGTTCGCGCCGCGCACGACGCTCGACGAGCTGACCGGACCGTACCTTGCGTCCGCCGCAGCGACCGCTGACGACACTGGCGGCGACTACCGCGTCCTGTTCCTCGGCGATCCCCGGCTGCTGCCGGTACCACCGACCGATCTCGGCAGCGGCGTCGCCATGGGTGTCGTCGACGACGGGCGGCTCGACGCTCGTGATCGCTGGCCGGCGGCCGACGAGCAGGCGCGTGACGAGCTCGCCGTCGTGGTTGGCGCCATTGCCACCGACCAGACGCTGCGCGGCGGGCGCCTGCTGGCACCGTTCGGCGTGCGCTACATCGTCATCCCGGTCGCCGACGGCGCCACGTCGACGGTGGCCGACCCGCTGCCGATCCCCGTCGGCCTCGTCCGGTCGTTGCAGTCCCAACTCGACCTTGCTCGTGAGCGCAGTCCGTCCGCCTTCATCGTGTTCCAGAACGCGGCGGCCATGCCCACCGTTGCCGCCCTCGACGGCGAGCTGGCGGAGGCATCGCAGGCGGACTCGCCGAACGCGTTGATCGGCGTCGACACGGCGGGGGCGACGCCGGTGCTGCGCGGCGTCGAGGACCG
>JALZMG010000165.1 GCA_030858325.1 Actinomycetota bacterium
CCCCAGGCGAGCGCGCCGACACCGGCCGCCGCGGCGAGTGGCAGGCCGGCGAGGATCGACGCCGCGGCGCCGGCGCCGAACAGCACGATCCCGAGCGGCGACATGATCGCCTTGGCCACCCGCGGCGTGAAGAAGCGGTCGCGCAGGCTCGCCCGACCCACGTCAACCCGAGTCTGCGTCGAGGGGGACCGTCATCAGAAGTTGCTGATCACGGCCGTGAAGACCTGGTTGATCGTCGCCGGATTGCTGGCGTTGTAGCTGGCCGCCGTCGTCGCCTGGGCGATCGCCCGCAGCGTGATCAGATCGGCCTCCTCGCCGTAGGAGATCGTGAACAGGCGCACCGGGCGCGAGCTCGACCCCTCACTGCCGGCCTGCAGCGTGTCGATCAACTCGGTGAACTGGTCCTCGTCGTCACTCGGCAGTTCGTCGTCGTTCTGCCCGTCCGTGAGCAGCACGATGGCGTTGATCTTCTCCGGGTCGTAGGACTCGAGCATCACCTCGTATGCCTTCATGGAGGCGTCGTAGAGCGGTGTCCCGGCTGTCGGAACCTGGGCAAGGATCTGCTCCTCGAGCGTGTCGAGCTGCTCGCCGATGGGGGCCAGCGGCACGAGTTGGCGCACGTTCGGGTCGTCGCCGCCGAGGTCCGTGCTGAAGACCCACAGGCCGACCTCGTCGGTGTCCTTGAACTGGCCGAGCGCGCTGACGGCGGCCTCCTGGGCGAGGTCGAGCTTCGTGCGGCCGCCGCCGGCGATGTCGCCCATCGAACCCGAGATGTCGAGCACGAGGAGGACGCGGGCCTCTTTGCGCGCCTGTGCCCAGGCGTCGAGGATGTCGACGAGCACGCCCGGTTCCGGCACCTCCAGCTCGGCCACCGGCTGCTGCGGGTCGACACCGTTGGCG
This sequence comes from Actinomycetota bacterium, assembly GCA_030858325.1. Taxonomy (GTDB): domain Bacteria; phylum Actinomycetota; class Acidimicrobiia; order Acidimicrobiales; family Ilumatobacteraceae; genus JALZMG01. The sequence goes on from JALZMG010000165.1 coordinate 901, forward strand.
GCGACGATCGGATCGGCCAGCGCCACCGCCGGGTTGTTCGGGCGGAACCCGAACTCCAGCACCTTGGCCTGGTTGTCGGGCTGTTGCACGTAGGCCTCGAACAGCGCCGCGGCGGCCTTCTCGTCGGCGTCGACCCATTCCGTGTCGAGCACGATGAACGGGTTGTCGGAGAAGAGCGTCCCCTCCTCGGGGTAGATCGCCACCAGCGGGACACGGGGGACCCGCGGCTCCTCGCCGGGCGAGAGGACGCCGTCGGGGTTGCCGCGGTTGTAGTCGATGAGGCTCTTCTCCTCGATCGCCACCGCGCTGACGTACGTGAGCGACGTGTTGCGCAGGTCCTGGGCGAACCAGTTGTTGAGAAATGTCATCGTGATGTCGCCGTAGTGGACGACCGACGACTCGATCTGGTCGGCGAACTCGACTGCCGCCGGACGGGCGAGGTCCTCGCTCGTCAGGCCGGACGTCTTGCCGGTCGCCGCGTAGTACTCGGCGATCGTGAAGTTGAGCCCGCTCGTGGAGTAGTTGGGGTTCGTCTTGCCGAGCCGGAAGGGGCCCCACTCCGGATGGCCAAGTGCGGCCCACCCCTCCGGGTCGTCGGCGAGCGAGGCGAGGTCGGCGAAGCCGATCGGCTCGTCCGGCCAGCCGAGCGCCTCGGCCATCGGCTGGGGCATGGCGATGACGAGCGGCGTGAGCATGAACGGTGTGCCGGCCGGCGCGAGCTCGGCACCGGCCCGCTCGTTGACGATGCCCGCCCACCCGGACGCCGCCGGGGACCAGATCACCGGCGGCTCCCCGTTGGCCTCGGGGCTTGGCCAGCCTTCGGTGATCAGCGAGGCGGCGAGGCCGGACGCAACGCTGCGCGGGCGGACGAACACGCAGCGCCCGTCGACGTCGGCCTCCGGGCTGTCGTTGAACGTCTCCGCCAACTCGGTCAGGAGCGTGATCTTCTCGCTGCTCACGGCCATGTCGACGACGGTGCAGTCGCCGGTGTCGGCACCGGCGAGGTCGGTCGTCGCCGCGCCGTTGTCGCTGCCGCCGTCGTCGCCGGCCTCGTCCGTCCCGCCGATGCAGGCAGCGCCGAAGACGGCGGCCCCAGCGACTCCGAGTGCGACGCGGGCGCGGCGCGACACCGGTGATCGCGTGTGCCTGGATTCGCCCGTCCTCGATGTCACCTCGCCTCCTGCCACAGCGTGCGCAGCGCCAGCATGGTCGTCGCGCTGGGCACAGCGGCGGTCACGTCGCCTGGCGAGGACCACCCGGCGTCCGTCAACGCGGTCGTGGCGGCGTCCGTCAGTGCACCTGGCTCGGCCTCGGCGGGAGCTGCCAGCACCACCTCGAGCCACATCGCGGGCTCAGGGTACTTGGCCTCGAACCGCTCGGCCGCGGTGCCGAGGGCTTCCAACTCGGCCCGCGTCGTGGCGGCCATGTCGATCGCACTGCTGCGCTGCACCATGGTCGCCAGCGGCGTGGTGCCCGACAACGACGTGTACGGCACGGTCCTGCGTAGTCGACGCACCCAGCTGGTGAAGTCCGGATCGGCGTCCCATGACGAGCGGGTGTACGTGGGCGTTCCTAGGTAGCCGGCGACGGCGGCGGCGAAGGAGGCCAGCGCGACGGCCGAGCGGTCGGCCTTGCCGACTGCCGGGCGTACTGTCTTCCAGCTCTCGTCGCCGTCCAGCTCCGACCATTGCCTGCCGGCGACGTCGCCAAGGCAGCGCCACGTCCGGGCGTCGGCGCAGGCTGCGGAGAGCACTTCGAAGCGGCCGGTGGGGGCGGCGATGCCGAGCGGTGTCGCCGCCAGCGCGTCGCCACCGAGGCCCAGCGGATGGCCTCCTTCGAACGTGCGCAGCTCGTCGAGCATCGTCGGGAACGGCTGCACGGTCAGCCACAGCGGTGGGGTCACGCCGTCGTCGAGAGCGGCGAGTCGGTCGAGCGTCACCAGACCGTCTTCGACCGTGACATCGAGTTCTGATTGCGCCGCCCCGATGGCGTCGCACACGCCAGCCAGCTCGGTGATGCAGACGAGTTCGCTGACGTCGGCCGCCGGCGGCTCCGTCCCCTGCCCGACGACGACGTCGTCGTCGTCGATGACGTTGCGACGGAGGAAGAGCGCGCCGACGATCAGGCCGACAGCGGTGAGCACCGCGACGAGCCGCCTGGCGTTCACGTCTGCTGCGGCAGTTCGGCGACGGCGAGGTGCATGGCCTCGAGTTCGAGCACGAGGTCGTCGACGTCGTGCGCGAAGTGCTCGGTGTCGCCGGCACCGATGCTGACCTCGGCGGCGCGGCTGACCAGCTCGTCGAGGCGCGCCTGGCTCAGCCGCAGGCGGTCGGCGGTCGAGGCGGACAGCGCCTTCAGCCGGTCGGCGCTGGCCAGCTGGCTCTCGACGGCGGCGATGGCTGCGCTCGTGCTCTCGGTCGGCGCGGTCGCAGCCTGGCGCTCCAACGTGTCCAGTCGGGAGCGCAGGCGGGTGGGGTCGAGGCCGCGCACCATGCCGTCGATCTCGTTGCCCCGCTTGGCGATGCGCCAGCCCTCCTGCAGGCCGCCGTCGAGGCGGTCGAGGATGCCCTGTAAGCGGTCGCGCAGCGGCCCGGCGCTCGTCGCCCGCACGGTTTCGGTGAGCTGGCGGCGCTAACGCTGCGCGGCCTGGACGAAGTGGCGCCACGGCTCACCGACGGTGAACGGGTCGATGGCCACGCGGCCGGCCGGGCGGGGCATCGCCACGAGCACCGACACGGCGTAGACGGCGGCGCCGATGCCGACGGCGACCAGGATCGGCGCTCCGACGACGGCGGCAACCCCGCCGGCGGCGGCGCCGAGCAGCAGCCGCCACGACAGGATCGCCTTCGCCGTCGTCGGCGTGAAGAACCGATCGCGCAACGCCATCCACGACAAGGCTACGGCACCTTCAGTGTCCACACGTGGCGACCGAGGCACCCGGAAAGAAGAGAAGAGCTCGTGAAGCATGAGGCTGGACACGCGCTGCTCGGGACGTCCGCCCGCCGCGCCGGCCACGATCTGGGCGCGCACGTTCTCAAATGGATCTGGACGCGGAGGTTCTCGAATGTGAGGGTCGGCGCCCAGATCGCCTTTTGAGAAGGTTGGCGACGGCGCAACGGTCGGACCCGTCGGATCACTCGACGCCCTCCATGCCTCAAGAGCTCTTCAGCAGACGGGCGACCGGGGAACGAACACGTCGCCAGTGGCCGGGATCGGCGTCAGCGGATGTCGGGGGTGGTGATGTCGGCGGCGGTGAGCGTGCGCAGCTGGTCGTCGCTCGGGTGCTCGACCGCAGCCAGGCGTTCGGCTTGGCGGCCGACTGCGGACTCGAACACGTTGCGCACGAAGCGGGCGTTGCCGAAGCCACGTGTACGCGGCTCGGCGTGGACGACCTCGGCGAGGCGCAGCGCAGCCGCTTCGTCGAGGTGGTAATCGGCCGTGGCGCTCATCAGTTCGAAGATGGCGACCAGCTCGTCGGTCTTGTAATCGGGGAAGTGGATCGTGCGCGCGAACCGGCTGCGCAGGCCGGGATTGGCGTCGATCATCGTGGTCATCTCGTCGGGGTAGCCGGCGGCGATCACGGCGAGGTCGTCGCGATGGTCCTCCATGAACTTGACGATCGTGTCGATTGCCTCCAGCCCGAAGTCGTTCTCGCCACCTCGGGCGAGCGCGTACGCCTCGTCGACGAGCAGCGTGCCGCCGAGTGCGGACTCCATGACCGAACGCGTCTTGACCGCGGTCTGCCCGACGTACCCGGCTACGAGATGCGAGCGGTCCGTCTCCACGAGGTGCCCCTTGGACACGATGCCGAGTGCGCGCAGGATCTGGCTGAGCAGCCGGGCCACGGTCGTCTTGCCCGTTCCCGGGTTGCCCGTGAACACGACGTGATGGCTCGTCTCCATCGTCGGCAGCCCGCGTTCCGCGCGCAGGCCCTGGATGCGCAGCAGGCTCGTCAACCGGCGCATGTCGGCTTTGACCTGCTGCAGCCCGACCAGGTCGTCCAGCTCGGCCAGCAGCTCCTCGATGGTGCGCGCCGGGGGCAGCGCCGTCGATGCCGCCGGCGCGTCCGTGCCGGCCGTCATCGCCGCGCGCGGCAGCGAGCCGTCGCCGGGTCCGGCC
>JALZMG010000191.1 GCA_030858325.1 Actinomycetota bacterium
TGGTGGGCGGCTGGCAGGTGATCCTCGGGCTCCATCGAGTCGGCCCGGCCGGGGTCACGGTGTATGTCGAGGTCGACACGAGCGCCGTGGTCGAACCCGACCCGGCCCCGCTGCCACCCCGGCCCGAGCGACCACCTCGACGCGACCTGCCGGCCCGGCCGGGGTACGAGTGGTTGGCCGGCGACTTCCATAGTCACACCGTCCATTCTGACGGTGGCTTGGAGATCGCCGAGCTTGCGGTCCTCGCCGCGTCGCGGGGTCTCGATGTGCTCGCGGTCACCGACCACAACACGGTGAGTCACCATGCCCATCTCGCGGCAGCCGGTGATCATGCCGGGATTCTGTTGCTGCCCGGTCAGGAAGTCACCACCGACAGCGGTCACGCGAACTGCTTCGGTGCGCTTCCCTGGATCGACTTTCGCGAACCGCCCGACACGTGGCGGGCGACGGCCGATGCTCACGGCGGGGTGATGTCCGTCAACCACCCGTGGGCCGGCGACTGCGCGTGGCGCCTGCCGTTATCCGGTCCGGCCGCGTTGGTCGAGATGTGGCACTCGACCTGGGACCTCGTGCACCCGACCCCACTCGTCGAATGGCGCTCGTTCGGCACGATCCCGATCGGCGGCAGCGACTTCCACCGCCACGAAGGCGGCGTGATCCCGGGCAATCCGACCACGTGGGTCGAGTGCGCCGACCGGTCGGTCGAGGGCGTGCTCGATGCCCTGCGAAACGGTCGGGTTGCGATCAGCGCGACTCCCGACGCGCCCGTGCTGCTGCGTGACGGCGACGAGTACACGGCGATCGACGACGACGGGTGCCAACTCGTCATACCCGAAGCCGGTGGTGGAGCGCTCGTCGCAAACGGTCGAATCGTCGCGTTCGCCCCGTAGGACGCATGGAGACCGCCGGTCTGGTCCGCCGTGAGCGACCTGCCGACAACCGACGGGTCCAGCAGGTCGAGCTGACCGACGAGGGTCGATCGGCGTTCGGGGCGCTGCTGGGACCGTGCAGGACTTCGACTGGCGGTTACGCGCCGGGTTCACCGACGACGAGCTGACGACGCTGCGGACGCTGCTGCAGCGCCTCGTCGGCAACTCGCGGCACCACGAGAGGTCGCGGGCACCAACTGCTGAAGGGAAGCACCATGAACACCACCATCGACACCGTGGTCGACCGCTGGGCAACGGCCGAGCGCACCGGCGACACCGCCGGGCTCGACTCGTTGCTGGCCGAGGACTTCGTCGGCATCGGCGCGGTCGGGTTCGTCCTCGACCGCGACGCCTGGTTGACTCGGTTCGACAACGGGTTGCGCTACGACCGGCTCGAGCTCGACGAGATCTCGACGCACGACCACGGCGACACCGTCATCGTCGTCGCCCGCCAACGGGCGGACGGGCACGCCGGTGAGACCCCGACGCCGCCGGACGTCCGTGAGTCGCTCACCGTCGTCGGCGCGGACGAGCCGCGGGTCGCCGGCATCCAGTACAGCTTCAACGGCCCGACGCTGGGAGCGGGCGATGACCCCGAACCGCACCGCGCCCGAATCGACCCGTCGAGCGCCGTCGCGGCTGCAGCGGATCGCCGACCGGCTGCTGACCCGGCTGCTGCGACGCGGTCGGGGGCCGTCCCTTCATGCGCCTGCTCACCGTGCGCGGACGGGTCACCGGCCAGCTGCGGTCGACGCCGGTCGTCCCCGTGCAGACGTCGGGCGGGTGTGGCTGGTATCGCCGTTCGGCGAGGTGGCATGGGTGCGCAACGCCCGCTCCGCCGGCCCCGTCGACCTGCAGCGCGGCGATGACCGGACGACCTACATGGTGCACGAACTCGAGGCCGCGGAGGCCGTGCCAATCCTCCGGGTCTATCTGGCGATGCAGTCGGAGCGGTTCGTCCGCCGCGACTTCGCAGTCACGGCCGCAGCCCCTGACGCCGCCATTCTCGATGACGCGGCCCGTCACCCGGTGTTCGCCCTCACGCCGGTGTCATGAAGCTCACCATCGCCCTCACCAACTACTCGTGGCCCGGGCCGCCCGC
>JALZMG010000219.1 GCA_030858325.1 Actinomycetota bacterium
GCTCGTGCCGATGCGCCAGGCGGGCGTCGAGGTGCGCGGCATCACTCAGCCGGACGGCACGGCCGAGTTCTGCGAGGTGTTCTTCGACGACGCCCGCTGCCCACGCGACAATGTCGTCGGCGGCGTCAACAACGGTTGGAAGGTGGCCAACTCGACGTTGGCCTTCGAGCGCGGGATATCGGCGACGACCGGCTACCGCCGCTTCGAGGAGGAGTTCCGCCTGATGGTCGACGCAGCGACGGCGAGCGGGGCGATCGACCGACCAACCGTCCGCCAGCGCCTGATGGCCTTCTACACGAAGATCCAGATCCTGCGTTTCAACGGCCTGCGCTCCTTGTCGGCCACCGTCTCTGGCGCCACGGATCCCGGAGTCTTGGCACTCGGCGCGACGAACAAGATGTTCTGGTCGGAGATGCACCGCGGCGCGATGGAGTTGGCGCTCGACATCCACGGCGCGGAGTCGATGCTCGTCACCGCCGGTCCGCCGTCGGGTTCGTGGCCCGGCGCGCTGCGCGACAAGCGGCGCGACGGTTATCCCGTCAGCCCGATGATCTCGGCGTTCTTCTTCTCCCGCTCGGAGACGATCTGGGGCGGCACGAGCCAGATCCAGCGGAACATCGTCGGCGAGCGCGTCCTCGACCTGCCCAAGGAACCCCGCCCCGAGTAGCCACCCGCCTACATTGACGGCGGATGACAGGCGATGCCTCGTGGGACGAGCTGCGCGACGAGCACGGGGAACCCCGTCCCGCCGCTCGTGAGCTGCTCGCCGTCATCGATCGGCTCGGGGTCGACGAGCTGCGCGCGCGCCAAGAGTTGGCCGCCGCCGACATCTTGACGATGGGCATCACCTTCACCGTGTACTCAGACGGCAGCGGCATCGACAGGGCCTGGCCGTTCGACGTCATCCCCCGCCTGATCGAAGCGACCGAGTGGGCGCACATCGAGCAGGGATTGACGCAGCGGCTCGTCGCGTTGAACCACTTCGTCGACGACGTCTACAACGAGCAGCGCGTCGTCGCCGACGGCGTGTTCCCCGCCGAGCTCATCGCCGACTCGGTCAACTTCCGCGAGGAGTGCCGTGGCGTCCACCCCAAGTACGGCGTCTGGGCCCACATCTCCGGCTCTGATCTCGTGCGCGACGCCGACGGCACGATGTACGTTTTGGAGGACAACCTGCGCGTGCCGTCGGGCGTCAGCTACGTGCTGGAGAACCGGGCCGTCGCCAAGCGGGCGTTCCCCGAGATGTTCGCTCGCCAGGCCATCCGCCCCGTCGACGCGTACACCGAGGAGCTGTCCAAGCTCCTCTCGTCGTTGGCCCCGGACGGCATCGCCCAGCCGTCCGTCGTCGTGCTCACCCCCGGCATCTTCAACGCGGCCTACTTCGAGCACGCCTTCCTCGCCCAGCGGATGGGCGCCGCGCTGGTCGAGGGCGGCGACCTGCACGTCTCCGACGACGACCGCGTGTTCATGCGCACGATCGACGGGCTCGAACCGGTCGACGTCGTGTACCGGCGCATCGACGACCTGTTCCTCGACCCCGAAGTGTTCCGGCCCGAATCGACGCTCGGCGTGCCGGGACTGATGCGCGCATGGAAGGCCGGCAAGGTGGCCATCGCCAACGCGCCGGGCGCCGGCGTCGCCGACGACAAGGTGGTGTATGCCTGGGTTCCTGACCTGATCCGCTACTACCTCGGCGAGGAACCGCTGCTCCCCAACGTCCAGACATTCCGCTGCCTGTACGACGAGGAGCGGCGCCATGTGCTCGCCAACCTCCGCCACCTCGTCGTCAAGCCGGCCAACGAGAGCGGCGGCTACGGCATCCTCATCGGCGACCGGGCGACCGATGCGCAGCTCGCCGAGCACGCCGCGAAGATCGACGCCGACCCTCGCAACTGGGTCGCCCAGCCGATCCTCGACCTGTCGACGGTGCCGACGCTGTGCCCGGACGGGATCGAGCCGCGTCACGTCGACCTGCGACCGTTCATCCTGACCGGCGCGACGAGCTATGTGACCGCCGGCGGCCTGACGCGTGTCGCGCTGCCGAAGGGCTCCCTCGTCGTCAACTCCTCACAGGGCGGCGGCAGCAAGGACACGTGGATCGTCGACCTCCGTTCCGGGTGGGGACCGTCCTGATGCTGCTGTCGCGCGTCGCCGACCGCATCTACTGGGGTGGCCGGTACATGGAACGGGCGGAGGACACGGCGCGCATCGTGCGCGCCCACGCCGAGATGATCGCCGACCTCCCTGCGCAAGCGCTCGTGCAGTGGGAGCCGCTCGTCGCCATCATGGGCAGCGGCACGCGGTACACCGAGACGGTCGATCTGCGCCTCGAACAGCAACAGCAGGGCCAACTGCAGTCGCAGTTCCAGTCGCAGTCGCAGTCGCTGCACGGCGCGCCGCCGCGCGCGTCGAACGAGTACCCCGTGGTCTCGTTCCTCGTCGCCGATCGCCACAACCCCGGCAGCGTGACGAGGTGCGTGTTCGCCGCTCGCGAGAACCTGCGCACGACTCGCGACACCATCCCCCGTGACGGATGGGCGACGCTCAACGACCTCTACCTGTACGTCAACGCCGAAGCCGATCGCAGCGCCGACCGCCGCCTGCGCGACCGCTTCCTGACTCGCGTGATCGCCGACAGCCGCCGCCTCGACGGCGTACTGGCGACGGCCATGACCCACGACGAGGCGTACGTCATGTGGCGCCTCGGGCGGGCGATCGAGCGGTCCGACATGACGACGCGCGTGCTCGGCGTGCGCGCCGCCGACGTGCTGTCGCGCCGATCGACAGGCGCCACCGGAGCTACCGGCCACCACGACGAGGTGCAGTGGATGGGCGTGCTGCGGTCGCTGTCGGGTCTGCAGATGTATCAGCGCGCCGTGCGTGGGCCGATCGAGGGTCCCAAGGTCGTCCAGTTCCTGCTCGAGCACGATCGCTTCCCGCGCGCCGTGCGCGCGCTGCTGCGCGAGATCCGCAACGCGCTGGGCAGCCTGCCAGACCCTGGCGCCGTGCTCGACGCCGTCGACCGCGTCGACGCCGTGGTGCGCGACTCGAGCGCGGCGACCGACGACGGCGAGGAGTTGGACGATGCGATGGACGCCGTGCAGGTGGCCATCTCCCAACTCGATCGTCACATCACCGAGCGCTACCTGCGGGTGGGGTCGTGACTGATGCGGGCGGTGCGCGCGCGCCGGCAGTGAGGGGTCACCACGTCGAGCCGCTGCTCGAGCGGCTGTTGCAGGACCGGTCGGCACTCGGGCGGCGCCAGGCCGAGGCCGATCGGCTGATCGCCGCCTCGAGTGCCGCCCATCTCGTCCACGAGCTGGCGCGACAGCAGAAGAACCGGCCATGGCGGCTGGACCCTGTGCCGTACGTGCTCGACGGCGCAACGTTCGACGGGTTGGCGGCTGCCGTCACGGAGCGGCTCGAGGGCATGGAAGAACTGCTCGCCGATCTCTACGGGCAGCGTCGCGTCGTGCGCGAGGCGCTCGTCCCGGCCGAGGCGCTGTCGTCGAGCCGGCGCTATCGCCTGTCCGCCGTCGGAGCGCCGCCGCCGCCACGGTGGCTGACCACGTACGCCGTCGACGTCGTCGCTCTCACCGACGGCACGTGGCGGGTCGTCCAGGATCTCGCAGATACCCCGACGGGCGTCGGCTACGCACTGCTCGACCGCTCGGTCATGGCCCGCGTCGCCTTCGAGATGCTCGGGCCCGGCGGCGCCGGGGACGTGACCTCGATCAGCGGTTTCCCTGCCGAGATCCGCCACGCTCTCGCCGGCGCGGCGCGGGTGCCCAGCCCGCGCATCGTGTTGTTCACCGACGGGGTCGAGAACGCGGCCTACGTCGAGCACTCGTCCCTGGCCCGCCTGCTGGGGTTCAACCTCGTCGAGAGCCCTGACCTCGTCGTGCGCTCCGGGCGCCTGTGGCTGCGCACGCTCGGCGGGCTCGACCCGGTCGACGTCGTGTACCGGCGGCTCGACGACGCGCTCGTCGACCCGATCGAGGTCAGCGCAACGGGTGGTAGCGGCGTCCCCGGCCTGCTGTTCGCAACAGCCGCCGGCGGTGTCGTCCTGGCCAACGGCCACGGAGCCGGAGTCATCGAGGACCCCGCGTTGGCCGGCTACTGGCCGGCCGCCATCGTCGCGCTGGTCGGCACCGCTCCGCGGTTGGCGTTGCTG
>JALZMG010000230.1 GCA_030858325.1 Actinomycetota bacterium
GTGCAATCGCGCTCGCCGTGCGGGGCTCACTTCGCAGACGGCCAACGCCGTCGCGTCGCGACCGCTCGCCAGCAGCCCGCCGACCAACGCCGCTCCCATGTTGCCGCCGCCGACGACGACCAGCTCGTAGGTCACGCGGCAACGCTACGCGGAGGCGGCGTGGTCAACCACGCCCGGATCGGTGCGGGAGAACCGACATCCCCGAAGTGCACCGACCCGGGCACCCGTCCAGGGGGCACGGCGGGCGGCGAAGCGGAAATTGTCCCTGGCTCCCCTGTTCGCCCTCGGCCTCGACTCATGCGAACCGAGAGGCGAAGCCGATCTTCAACAAGCCGCCGAAGCATTGCTCGACGGTGGCGTACAGCGTGCCGATGACGCGGTCGAGCTCGGCCTCGGTCAGCGCGGCGTTGGGCAACTCGCCACGCAGGAACACTGCGTCTTCGACACCGATCGCGAAGTGTGCGCCGACGAGCTTCTCGTTGCGCCGCAGCAGCTGCTCGAACAGCTCGCCGGCGCGCTCCTCCGGGGCCGGCATCACATACGCCTCGTAGCGCAACGTGCGCTGACCGAGCGTCAGCCACACCGTCGTGAAGTCCTTGTCCTCACCGCGCAGCCGCACGTACCACCGGCGGACGTCACCCTCACCGCGCTCGATGGCCTCGACCGGCAGGGACTCGGCGATCGAATGCAGCCACTCGTCGATGCGCTGTTCGAGCACGCCGAGTGCGGACGCGTCGTGGACGTCGGTCACGCCTCGACCATAGGCCGACCCCTGCCAACTGCACGTCGCGATCGGCCCCATCGGGCCCGTTGCGACGTGCAGAACGGGGGGTCACGTGCAGGCAACGAGCGTGCGGACCGGTTGCTCGACGAGGTCGGTGTACAACCGCCGAAGGCGGGCGGCCGTGAAGCTCCACGTGAAGCGACGAGCCCGCACGGCCGCTGCGGCACCCATCGCCGCCGCCCCGAGCGGGTCGTCGAGGAGGTGGGCGATCGCCCGCCCGAAGCGGGCCGGGTCGCGCCCGTCGACGAGGTGTCCCGTGACGCCGTCGTGGACGACGTTCAACAGCCCGCCGACGGCGCTGGCCACGACGGGGACGCCACACGCCGCCGCCTCCAGGGCGACGAGTCCGAAGCTCTCGCTGCGGCTCGGCACGATGACGACGTCGGCGGCCCGGTAGTAGCTGGACAGGATGTGGTGGGGCTGTGGCTCGACGAAACGCACCTGCGCGCCGAGGCCGAGCGCGGCCACGAGCTGCTGCGTGCGCCGCGTGTAGTCGACGCCGTCCGTGCCACTGGCGCCGCCGACGACGACGAGTAGGGCGTCGTCCCGATCCAGTGCGGCGACGGCGCTGATCGCCAGATCGGGCGCCTTGAGCGGCTGCAGGCGACCGACGAACAGGATCACGCGACGATCGGCGGGCAGGCCGACGGCACGGCGCGCGCCGTCGCGATCGCCGGGCGCGAAGAACGCATGCTCGACGGCCGGCGGGACGATCTCGATGCGTCCGGCAGGGTCCCCGTACAGCCGCCGGAACTGCCGCTCCTCCTCGGGGCAGCTCACGCAGATCGCGTCGCTACACCCGATCACCTCGGCCTCGGCCTGGTCGCGCCAGACCGGATCGAGGTCACCCCCTTCGGCCTTGACGCGGGCCAGCGTGTGGAACGTCGACACGAGCGGCACGTCGAGCTCATGTTTGAGCCGGTGGCCGACCACCCCGCTGAGCCAGTAGTTGCCGTGGACGACGTCCACGCCCGGTCCCGAGCGCACGTGCTCCAACACACCTGCCGTGAATTCGTCGAGCTCGTCGGCCAGCGCCTCTTTGGGCACGTCGTAGTCCCCGGCCGGCACGTGGACGACGCGGTGGCCGGGCTCGACCACCACCTCCGGCCGCAGCCCGGGACGGTCGGCGCGGGTGTAGGTCGTGCATTCCACGCCGGCCTGGGCAAGTGCGGATGCGACCTCGCGAACGTAGACGTTCATCCCGCCGCTGTCGCCAGATCCCGGCTGCACCAGCGGCGACGTGTGCAGCGAGATCAGCGCCACCCGCTCCATAGTCCCGAGCACGCTACTGACCAGAAGTGCTGGCGGAATGGCCCGGGCGGATCGGGGTCAGCTGCCGATGAAGCTGTCGTACACGTTGAGCAAGGCCTGCTTCTGCTCGGGCGTCAGCTTGGGATCGGCGCCGACGGCCTCACGCACGTTCGGCGCAGCGGCGTCCTCGTCGGTCAGCAGACCGGCGCGGACATACAGCGTCTCGACACTGATCTTCAACGCCCTGGCTAACTGCTGCAGCGTCTCCGCCGACGGGCGCCGCAGCCCCCGCTCGATCTGCGAGAGGTAAGGGTTGGAGACGCCGGCGAGATCGGCGAGGCGGCGCAGCGACAGACTGGCGACCTCACGCTGGCTGCGGATGAACTCGCCGAGATCGGCGAGGCGGCCTTCCAGCTCGCGGCGGATCTCGTTCGGTGTCGGCGGACCAGTCATCACCGGTGGTC
>JALZMG010000242.1 GCA_030858325.1 Actinomycetota bacterium
ATGTGCAGTTGCAGCTTGACGATGTCGACGCCGGTCGTCTCCTCGGTGACCGGATGCTCAACTTGGAGGCGGGTGTTGACCTCCAGGAACGCCGCGGTGCCGGTCTCCGGCTGGTACAGGAACTCGAACGTGCCGGCGTTGCGGTATCCGGCCAGCCGCGCCAGTCGCACCGCCGACGCGCGCAGCGCCTGCTCCGTGGTCGCATCGAGGACCAGCGAGCTCGATTCCTCGAGCACCTTCTGACGGCGGCGCTGGACGGAGCAGTCGCGCACGCCGAGCGCCCACACCGTTCCGGCGCCGTCGGCGACGATCTGTACCTCGACGTGGCGGGCGTCTTCGACGAGGCCCTCCATGAACACGGTGCCGTCGCCGAAGGATCGCCGCGCCTCTCCTCGCGCCGACTCGATCGCCGGCGCCAGCTCGTCCTCGCGCGCGACGAAGCGGATGCCCCGGCCACCGCCTCCCGCGGTCGCCTTGACGACCAGCGGGTAGCCAATTCGCTGCCCGTGCGCGCGGGCCTGCTCGATCGTGTCGACGGGTCCGCCGCTCCACGGCGCCATCGGCACTCCCGCCCGCTCGGCGAGCAGCTTGGAGCCGATCTTGTCGCCGAGCCGTCGCATGACATCGGCCGGCGGGCCGATGAACGTGACACCGAGCTCGACGCACAGCTCGGCGAAGTCGGGCCGCTCGGCGACGAAGCCCCAACCGACCCACGCCGCATCCGCCTTGGCGGCGACGAGCGCGTCGCGCAGGACGTCGAGGTCGAGGTACGGGTTGGCCGCGCCCCCATCGCGGGGGGCGATCGTGACGGCCTCGTCGGCGTAGCGCACGAACATCGCCGTGCGCTCGGCGGGGGTGGCGAGCGCGACGACGCGCACGTCCGCACCGCGCTCACGATTCCACTCGCGCACCGCCCGCGCAAGGCGCACCGCCGGTTCGCCGCGGTTGACGATGGCGATGCGCGTGATCACCGTAGCGCCCGGCATTCGGCGTCGCGGAAGCACGTTGTGACGTGGTCGTTGACGAGCCCGCAGGCCTGCATCAGGGAGTAGCAGATGGTCGCGCCGACGAAACGGAACTCGCGGCGCTTCAGCGCCTTGCTCATCGCCTCGGCGGCCGGCGTCGTGACCGGCACCGCGTCGAGCGACGGCCACTCGTTCTGCACTGGTGTGCCATCGACGAAGTTCCACAGGAACGCTGCCGGATCGTCGAGTTCGAGCCAGGCGCGGGCGTTGCCGACAGCGGAGGCGACCTTGGCCCGATTGCGGACGATGCCCGGGTCGGCGAGGCAGCGGGTGACATCGTCGTCGTCGAACGCGGCGACGGTCACGGGGTCGAACCCGGCGAACACGGCGCGGTAGCCGTCGCGCTTGTCGAGGATCGTCGACCACGACAGACCGGCCTGGGCGCCTTCCAGGAGCACGAACTCGAACAGGCGCCGGGGTTCATGTGTCGGCACGCCCCACTCGGTGTCGTGATACGCGACGTAGTTGGCCGTGTGCGTCGACCACGCGCAACGCTCCCGGCCGTCGGGGGCGGCGATCACGCGGGCTTGTGGGCCCACGCCTCGATCTCGACGGCCATCCCGCCGGGCAGCGCCGAGACCTCGACGGTCGAGCGGGCCGGGCGGTGGTCACCGAAGGCCGTCGCGTACGCCTCGTTGAACTCGGCGAACGTCGCCATGTCCGTGAGGAAACACAGCGTCTTGACGACGTCGGTCAACTCTGCGCCGGCCTCGGCCAGGCGCGCCGCGACGTTGGCCATCGTCTGCGTCGTCTGCGCACCGACGCCGCCGTCGACGATCGCCCCGTCGCGCATCCCACCCTGCCCCGACACGATGACGAAGTCGCCGGCACGGACGAACGGCGAGTACGGACCGAGCGGCTTGTTCATGCCCGCCGACGCTAGTGCGGCGGCCGGAGCGCCTGAGCCGGGAGCACCGAGCGAGGAGGGGCACGGACGAGCGGGAGTCAGCCGGTCAACGGTTGTGCTGCGTCCTGGTCGTCACGAGCTCTTGAAGATGAGCGGCCATCGAGTGGTGCGCCGGGTCCGGTCGTCGCCCCGTTTGCCAACTGGGCGCGCTTCGTGTCAAATCGTTCACTGGGCGCGCACATTGTCGAAAAATGCACACGATTCGCGCCCGGATACTCGACGGCAGCCGCTACGGACGCGGCGCGGGACTCGGCCATCGTCAACTTCAAGAGCTCTTGACGACCGCCGCGTGCGCGGACTCGGAACGCGTCGCCCGCCCGTCTTTCCCCACGACTGCGAACAGCACTCGGAGCGCGTCGCCAGTCCTGGCGAGCCCGACGGCGGGGGTTAGGAGAAGCTCTGGCCGCAGCCGCAGGTGCGCGTGGCGTTGGGGTTGGTGATGGCGA
>JALZMG010000310.1 GCA_030858325.1 Actinomycetota bacterium
GCGATCGGGATGTACCACGCCCACGCCCACGCCGACCAAGCCGTCCCCAACGGACTGTTCGGCACCATGTACGTCGGCGACGTCGCGGCTCCCGCCGGTCGGACCGTTTCAGGCATCCAGGTGCCTGCCGCCCTCGACATCGCCCAGGACATCCCGATGGTCCTCAACGACGCCGGTGTCATCGGGCTCTCGCTCAACGGCAAGAGCTTCCCGGCGACGGAACCGCTTGTCGCCGACGAAGGCGACTGGATCACGGTCACGTACTTCAACGAGGGGATGCAGGTCCACCCGATGCACCTGCACGGCTTCGAGCAGATCGTCTACGCCAAAGACGGCGAGCCGCTCGATCAGCCATACGCCGCCGACACGATCCTCGTCGCCCCGGGCGAGCGCTACTCCGTGCTGTTCCACGCGGAGGAGGCCGGAACGTGGGTCTGGCACTGCCACGTCCTGAATCACGTCGAGTCTGCGGCCGGGATGTTTGGAATGGTCACCGCACTCGTGGTGAGTTGAGCCGGCGATCCGTCGCTTCCGCAGGAGACATCAGAGTCGAACACCCTGTCGGTACAGTCCGCGCGGTGGCCGACGGGACCCCGACCAGCACACCGGCCGGGGTGTACACGCCCGTCCAGCTGCGCACGCTGGACGCGCTGCGGCGCACCGACGAGCCCCTGGTGTTCGACGGCAACGACATCGCCGAGCTGCGCGCCGACGCCGACACGGGTCTCGCCGACCTGGCCGAGCGGCTGGGCGAGGAATCGCTCTTCGTCACCAAGCACGGCGTGCGCACCGTGCTCGCCTGCGAGGCCAACCACCTCGCTCCGGACGACTTCACGTGGTCGCCGGCCAGGGCCTGCGGGCAGGTGTCGCACAAGGCGATCCAGTTGCTGCTCAACTGGCGCGGCGAGCCGACGCCGGCCGACCTCGTCGACGAGGCGCTGGCCCGGCTGGCCGACGACGAGCGCAGCCTCGGCGACTACGTGGCCGGTCTCGGCCCCGGCGACGAGGCTGACCTGCGCGGCCGGACCGTCGAGCGGGTGACGAAGTTCCTCGAGTGCTTCCCACCGCTCGATCGGCGCTGGCACCCGATGACCGAGGCCGCGGCCCAGTTCCCGGTCGATGGACCGATTGTGCTGCGCGCCCGCGTCGACCTGGTCATCGGCCGCCCGGCCGGCGCCGAGAGCCGCAAGGTGATCGTCGATCTGAAGTCCGGGCGCATCGCTCCCGCCCATCGTGAGGACCTGCGCTTCTATGCGCTCGTGGAGACGCTGTGTCGCGACGTCCCGCCGCGCAAGCTGGCCTCCTTCTCGCTCGACTCGGGGATCGCCGTCACGGAGGACGTCACGCTCGGGCTGCTGCGCTCCTCGCTGCGCCGCACCCTGGACGCCATCCAGCGGATGATCGAGTTGCGCGTCGAGGCCCGTCCTCCCGACCGCGCGCCGGGGGTGACATGCCGGTGGTGCCGCCTGGCGCCGGACTGCCCGCCGGGCACGGCGTACCTGCTCGCCGGCGACGACGCGCCCGACTGATCCCCGTTCTGTCCGTTCGATGCGCCTCGCATGGGCCGATCGGAAAGGACAGAATCCGCTCAGGGCGGCGACATCAGGGCGACCGGCAGGCCGAGCCCGGCCGCCTCGCGGACGGTGGCGATCGAACGGCCGGGCTGCACGGCCGGCTTGGCCGGGCCGACGACGTCCGGGCCCAGCCGGGCGACGGCGGCGTCGAGATCGTCGACGTTGAGCACGAGCCCCCAGAACGACGCCGGCTCGTCGCCCAGCTCGGCCCGCGCGACGACCTCGACGACGAGCCCGCAGAGGCGATGGAAACCCTGGCGCATCGCGCCGAGCTCGCGGACGCGCTGCA
The DNA here is from genome assembly GCA_030858325.1 of Actinomycetota bacterium. GTDB lineage: Bacteria > Actinomycetota > Acidimicrobiia > Acidimicrobiales > Ilumatobacteraceae > JALZMG01. The sequence goes on from JALZMG010000310.1 coordinate 1,864, forward strand.
ACGGCGCACCGGTGACGTCGGTGATCGCCGCACACGTGCGCTCCAGCGAGCCCGTCGTGACGACGACGTGGTCCAGTTCGTAGGCGCCGAGCGGATGGCTGACGAGCACGGGCGGCGCCGGCTCGACCACCTCGGTCGGCAACCCGTCGACGTCCGTCACCTGGCGCTCGACACCCGACAGCGCCCAGCCATCGATTCCCGACTCGGCGTGCTCGGCGAATCGGATACCCGTGCCGAACAGGGGCGCCAGCCCGTCGACGACGACGACAAGGCCCAGTCGCTCCCACGGCCCCGCCGAGCCGCCGACGCACAACCACTCGACGCGGGCGCCGCCGGTCGTCACGGGCGCAGCATGCCGCTCGGCGCAGCGAGGCCGACCTCGCCGGCCAGGAACGTCAGCCCGTCGGCCAGCTCGTCGGCCCGCTTGGCCACCGGCTTGCCGACACCGTGGCCGGCGCGGCCTTCCTGCAGCAGGAGGATCGGCCGCTCGCCCTGGCACGGCGACGACGCCTGCACCAGGGCCGCCATCTTGCGCGCGTGCAGCGGGTCGACGCGGCTGTCGCCTTCCGCCGTCGTGAACAGCGTCGCCGGGTAGCACGTCCCGACGACGACGTGGTGGTACGGCGAGTAGGCGTGGACCCACGGGAACTCCCCGGCCACGTCCGGGTCGCCGTACTCGCTCGTCCACAGCCGGGCGATGAGGAAGTGCTGGAAGCGCAACATGTCGAGCAGGGGGACGCCGCACCAGACGGCGCGGCACAGATCGGGGCGCTGCGTCATCGCCACGCCGACGAGCAGGCCACCGTTGGACCTGCCGACGATCGCCAGGCGGTCGCGGTCGACAAGCCCCTGCGCGACGAGCCAGTCGGCGCCGGCGTGGAAGTCGTCGAACACGTTCTGCTTGTGCTCACGGCGCCCGGCCTGGTGCCAGGTCTCGCCCTCCTCGTAGCCGCCGCGCAGCCCTGCGACGGCGTACACACCGCCGGCCGCGCACCACGCCGCGATCTGCGCCGACCACACCGGCGTCTCGGCGATGGCGAACCCGCCGTAGCCATTGAGCACGGCCGGCACGTCCGGCCCGGGCGTGACGTCGGTCCGGTGGATCAGGAACAGCCCGATGGCCGTGCCATCGAGCGAGGGATACGTCGTCTGGGACACCGTCAGCTCGGGCACGACGCCGTCCCTGTCCCTCCTGTCCGCCTCTTCTTGTCCGCTGCGGACGGAGCGCACGGACGGTGTGCCGGGGAGCCAGCGCTCGGCGGCACCCTCGGCGGCCAGGCGCCAGACGGACGTCGGGGCGGCGAACGAGTCGACGACGGCGAACACCGGCCCGCCCTCGCGATCAGCAGCCAGCTCGGCGACGGCGACCACCTCGCCGAGCCCTTCGACCGGGCCACGTGGGCGGCCGTCGGCGGCGAAGCGCTCGACCGTGTCCACGGCGCGCCGCGTGAACGTGGCGAGCAGCTCCTGACCCGACACCGCGACGTGGCCGAGCACGGCGTCACGCTCGGGCACGACCGTCTCCCAGCGCGCCGGGTCCGTTTCCGCGAGTGGCACGCGCACGACGCGCCCTCGAGGCGCGTCGAGCGTCGTCGACCCGACGAGCGCAGTTCCGTCGGCGGAGAACTGCAACGCCGAGGTCACCTCGCGACCCTCGATGAGCGTCGTCCACTGTCCGGTGCGGCGGTCCAGAACGTGGGCGTCGATGCGCGCCCAGCCGACGAGCACGCTGACCAGCAGGTGGCTCCCGTCCGGTGAGATCGTGACGTCGGGCCACGCCTGCGGGTTGGGGTGCTCGGCCCAGATCACCGGGTCGTCGTGCCAGTCGGTGCCGAGGCGGTGGTGGTGCACGGTGCGGTGGTACTCGTCGCCCTCCGGGTACCTGGTGTACACGAAGCCGCTGCCGTCGGGCTCCCACGCCACGCTGCACGCCCTGGTGCAGGGGATCGCCTCGCCCGTGTCGTGCCCGTCGCCGGCGTCGAGCACGCGCAGCACCGAGTCCTCCGTCCCACCCTCGCTCGTGCCGACGGCGACGCGCGCTCCGTCGTCCGAGGGGGTGAACCAGTCGATCGCGTTCGCGGCATCGGTCGCCGCGACGGCCGGGTCGAGCAGCACGACGGGGGCGCCGTCCGGATCTGCCGCCGATCGACGCGTCAAGACGAACTGCTCGGCGCCGGCCGGACGCTCGAGGCAGAAGAGGCGGTCGCCGCGCACCTCGACGGCCATGACGACTGGCAGCTGCAGCAGGGCGACGAGTCGCTCGTGCCAGCGGCCCCGATCGGGACGACCATCGAGGATGCTGCGTGTGAACCGGCTCTGCGCGCCGACCCACGCCCGGACCTCGGGATCGTCTCCGTCTTCCAGCCAGCGGTACGGATCGGCGACCTCGGTCCCGTGAACAACATCGACCACTGTTTGGCGCCGGGTCGGCGGCGGTTCACGCATCGAGTCGAAGGGTCGAAGTCGGCGGCTCAGCCGCGGCCGAGGTTGGGCCGCTTGCCGTGGTTGGCCTTGGAGCGGCGCAACTTGGCCTTGCGCTTCTTCGTCTTCTTCGACATGGGCGACAACGCTACCGGCGACGGCGTGTGATGAGCGATGAGTGCGCTGAGCGCGCTCATCGCTCATCGCGTCGGCCCAATTCCGAGAGCGGTGGGCGACACGGTCGTAACCTGTTCGTCATGCGTACGTCGGCGTCCACGGCGATGCGCTCCGCCGTCGGCGACGGCACCAATCTGGTGCGCGGCTTCGTGCCGCTGCGGCGGGCTACGCCGCGCCGACTGGCCCGGCTGGCGC
>JALZMG010000324.1 GCA_030858325.1 Actinomycetota bacterium
GAGCAGGTCAGCGACAGCTGGTCCTGGACATCGCCGCGGATGCGGGTGGCGACGGCGAGGCCGTCGCCGAGCAGGGCACGGGCGCCGGTGACGTCGAGGAACGCCTCATCGAGCGCCAGCGGTTCGACCAGCGGCGTCACCGCGGCGAACCGTTCGTGGACGTCGCGACTGGCGGCCGCATAGGCGGCGTGGTCGCCCGGCAGGAACACCGCCGACGGGCACAGTCGGCGGGCGGTCGCCGAGGGCATTGCCGAGAACACACCGTAACGACGCGCCTCGTACGAGGCGGCGGCGACGACACCGCGCCGTCCGGTGCCCCCGACGACCACCGGCTGGCCGCGCAGTTCCGGCCGGCGGCGCAGCTCGACGGAGACATAGAACGCGTCCATGTCGACGTGGAGGATCGTGCGACCCGTCACGTCGTCCAGTCTGCCCCCGCGAGGAGCGAATCAGCCGCCGCTGCGGCGGCGCAGGCGGCGGCCGCGGCGGTCGGCCAGCCAGAGTCTGGCGACGAGCCCGAACGCCTCACCGACGATGCCCTGGGACAGCTTCGACTCGCCGGCTCGGCGGTCGCGGAACTCGATCGGGAACTCGACGATGCGCCCGCCGGCGCGCACGAGCCGGTGGGTCATCTCGATCTGGAACCCGTATCCGTCGGCACCGACAGTTTCGAAGTCCATCGCCGTCAGCGCGCTCGTCCGGTAGGCGCGGTAACCGGCCGTGGCATCGTTGACGGCCAAACCGAGCACGCCGGCGGCGTAGCGGTTGCCCCAGCGCGAGAGCCAGCGGCGGCGGCGCGGCCAGTTCTCCGTCAGGCCACCGGGTACGTACCGGCTGCCGATCGCCAAGTCGGCGCCCAGCTCGATGTTGCCGACGAGCGCCGGGAGGACGTCAGGGTCATGGGACAGGTCGGCGTCCATCTGCACGCAGATCTCGGCACCGCCGTCGATGGCCCGGCGGAAGCCTTCCCGGTACGCCGAGCCAAGGCCCTGTTTGGAGCCTCGGGCGAGGACGTCGAGGTCGCCGTGCTCGGCGCCGACGCCAGCGGCGAGCGCGGCGGTGCCGTCCGGGCTGGCGTCGTCGACGACGAGGATGCCGGCGTCGGGCAACGCCTTGCGCACACGCCGCGCCAGCTCCTCGATGTTCTCCACCTCGTTGTAGGTGGGGATGACCACCACGACGCGCACCTCCCGACAGTACCGACGTTTCACGATGCGGCCGCCGAATGCCGTCCCTCGCAGGCGTGCCGAACCCGGGGAGGGATAGCGTCCGTGCCCGTGGATGCGCTTCCCGGCCAGCCGCTTTCGGCACTGCCGTCGCCGGCGGCACGGGCAGCGGCGTTCGCCGCCATCTGCATCGCCGGAGTCGCCGGCGCCCTGATCGGCTACAGCCTCGTCGAGCTGCAATGCACCGGCGACTGTGCCGTCCCACTGGGGCTGGGCATCCTGATCGGCGCAGTCGTCGCCTCCGGCGGCATGAGCATCGTCGCCGTGCTGGTGCTGCGCGCCCTGGGCGAGTGGCGCGAACTCGACGACCGGCGCTGATCACCGTGGAACCGCGCCGCGGGCCCCTCGTCGTCGAACTGCTCGAACTCGCCAGCCGGCTGGCCGTGCAGGCCGGCGCCGGGGCCGCCGCCGGCCGCAGTCGCGACGGGGTGACGTCGCGCACCAAGTCCACGCCGACCGACCTCGTCACGACCCACGACGGCGCCGCGGAGCAGATCGTCGTCGAAGGCATCGTCGCCGCCCGTCCGGATGACGCGATCGTCGGCGAGGAGGGCTCCGCCCGCTCCGGCACGTCGGGGTTGTCGTGGTACGTCGACCCGATCGACGGAACGACGAACTTCGTCTACGGCGCGCGGGAATGGTCGACGTCGATCGCCGTCGGTGACGCCGGCGGGATGCTCGCCGGAGCGGTCTACGTGCCGGTTGCCGGCGAGCTGTTCGCCGCCGGCCTCGGTCGGGGTGCGACGTGCAACGGTGAGCCGCTGCACGGCCGGCCGGCTGCGCCGCTCCCGCTGGCGCTCGTGGTCACGGGGTTCGCCTACGAACCCGAGCGCCGGCGCCGCCAGGCCGCAATCGTGGCGCGGATCATCGGCGACGTGCGCGACATCCGCCGCTCCGGTTCAGCCGCCATCGATCTTTGCTCCGTCGCCGCCGGCCGCGTCGACGCCTACTACGAGCAGCACCTCAACATCTGGGACATGGCCGCCGGCGTGCTGATCGCGCAGGAGGCCGGATGCCGTGCCGGCGACTTTTCCGGAGGCACCCCGCGGCCGACCGAGCTACTCGTCGCCGCGCCAGCCCTGTACGCCGATCTCGCCGGCGCCCTCTCGGCGGCAGAATTGGAGTCGTTGCGACCACCTGATCGGGCATGATGATCGTCGATGGGCACACGAATCCTGGCGGTCGAAGACGACGAGCGAATCCGCGAGGCGGTGAAGCTGGCGCTCGAGGACGAGGGGTGGACCGTCGAGGGCGCCGCGTCCGGTGAGGAGGCCGTCGAATTGTTCGGCCGGCAGGTGCCCGACGTCGTCCTGATCGACATCATGCTGCCCGGCATCGACGGGTTCGAGCTGTGCCGCACGCTGCGCCGCACGAGCGACGTCCCCATCGTCATGGTCACCGCCCGCAATGACACCCACGACGTCGTCGCCGGGCTCGAGGCCGGTGCCGACGACTATCTGACGAAGCCGTTCGCGCCGAAGGAGCTGTCGGCGCGCATTCGCGCCCTCCTGCGGCGCATCCGGCCCGTCCAGCCGGGCCACGAGCGGCTCGTGTTCGGCGACCTCGAGCTGATCCCCGAAGAGGGCAAGGTGCTGCGCGCCGGCACCGAGATCCATTTGACGAAGACCGAGTTCCGTCTGCTGTGCGAACTGGCCGAGAACCGGGGCAAGGTGTTCAGCCGGGAGGAGCTGCTGGACAAGGTCTGGGGGTACGACTACTTCGGTGACGGGCGCCTCGTCGACGTCCACATCCGCCGCCTGCGGACCAAGGTCGAGGCCGACCCAGCGGCGCCGCGCCATGTCGTCACCGTGCGCGGCCTCGGTTACCGGCTCGAGTCGTAAGGACCGGAAGAGGATCAGCAAATGAGCGAGCGGACGGCGGCCTCCACCGCCGCCGATCCCGGCGACGGCGCGCCAGGTGCGACCGTCAACGGCACCGATCCCACCGACACAGCGGAGGCACTGGACACCCCGGACGCCGTCAGCGTCGTTGCGGCCACCACCCCCGAGGAGAGCGCCGCCATCGCCGGAATCGCCGCCGCCGAGCGCCCGTCGAGCGGTCGGCGGACGATCACGGCGTTCCTGCGCCGCCGCGGCCCCGGTCCGGTCGGGCTGCGCCGGCGGATCCTGCTCACGTTCACGCTCGGTTCGCTGGCGCTCGCTGCGTTCCTCGCCGTCACGACGTACGGACTCGTTCGTTCCAACCTGCTCGAACAACGCGACTCGGCCAGCGTCGGCGCGGCGGTGCGCAACGCGCAGGAGGCGCAGGCCGCGCTGCGCAGCAGCCCCGACACCACGGCACCGGCCATTGACCGCCTGGTCAGCCTCGGCGTGCAGGCCCCGGTGATCTTCTACAACGACCAGTGGTCGGCGGGTGTGGGTCGCTTCGGGCAGGCCTCGATCCCGGGGGATCTCCAGACACGCGTCGTCGACGAAGGACAATGGGCGCGAATGATCACGAACAGCGGCGGCGACACCGTGCTCGTCGTCGGGATCCCGCTGCGTGGGATCGGCGCCTACTTCGAGTTCTTCTTCCTCGACGAGGACCAGCAGACGTTGAACAACGTCGCCCTGTCCTTGCTGCTGGCCAGCGTCATCACGACGGCGCTCGGCGTGCTGCTCGGCGTGTTCGCCGCGCGCCGTGCCGTGCGTCCCCTCGCCGAGGCTGCGCAGGCGGCGAAGGCGGTGGCCGCCGGCCACCTCGAGACTCGCCTGCCGCCGACGGATGATCCAGACCTCGGTGTGCTGGCCAGCTCGTTCAACGACATGGCCGCGGCACTGCAACTGCGCATCGAGCGCGACGCCCGCTTCGCCTCGGACGTCAGTCACGAGCTGCGTTCGCCGCTGATGACGCTGTCGGCGTCGGTCGAGGTGATGGAGGCCCGCCGGCTTGATCTCCCGGAACGGGCGCAGTCGGCACTGGATCTCCTGACGAGCGACGTCACGCGGTTCCAGGGTCTCGTGGAGGACCTGCTGGAGATCAGCCGCTTCGACGCCGGCGCCATCCGGTTGCACCTCGAAGACCTGCAAGTGACGCAGTTCGTGCGCAACGCCGTCGCCGTCAGCTCTTCGCCAAGCACGCCCGTCACGACGACGGAACGAGCCGAGTACGCCGTGATCCGTGGCGACCGTCGGCGCCTGGCCCGCGTCATCGCCAACTTCATCGACAACGCCAAGGCCTACGGGGGTGGCGAGCCGGAAGTCACGATCACCGACGCCAACCTCCCCGACGAGCCCCTCACCCACGTGCAGATCGGGGTCGAGGATCACGGCCCCGGCGTGCCCGTCGAGGAGCGGGCGCTGATCTTCGAACGATTTGCAAGGGGGGTCACCGCCGGCCGCCGCGGCGGCACCGAGGGGGCCGGCCTCGGTCTGGCGCTCGTCGACGAGCACATCCGCATGCACGGCGGCAGGGTCTGGGTGGAGGACCGGCTCGACGGCGAGCACGGGGCCCGCTTCGTGATCGAGCTGAACGCGACGGAGGTGCCGGAGTGACCGGTCGATGGCTGCGCGCCGGGGTGGTGGTCCTCGCCGTCACGCTGGTCGGGGGCGGTTGCACGATCCAGCCGGACAGTAGGCCGCGAGACATCCCCGCCGACCAGCGTGGCCAGCTCGATGCGCCGGGTGCGCAGCCGGGGCAGGCGACCGGAGCGGGGCGCGTGTTCCTGGTGGCGACGGCCGACGAGGGCGAGACGGTGTTGCGCTCGGTGCTGCGCAATGCCAGCCAGGGCGAGCCGCTGATCGCTGCGCTGCTCGACGGTCCGAACGACGACGAGCTCGACGACGGGTTGGCGTCGGCGCTGCCGGCCCAGCTGTCTTTGAACTCGGCGCGACTCGTCGCCGGCACGATGATCGTCGACGTGTCCGAGGACATCCTCGAGCTGAACAGCATCGAGCTGCGCTTGGCCATTGCCCAGCTCGTGTTCACGGCGAGCGAGATCGACGGCGTCCGCTCGGTGCGTGTCCGCGTCGACGGAGCAGCGCAGGAATGGCCCGACGGGCGCGGCGAGCTGCGCGCAGAGTCGCTGACCGTCTTCGACTACCCCGGCATCGCCGAGTCGGCGCAACCCCCGTTCCCCCCAGTCCCCAGCGACCTCACGATCTGAGCCGTTGCAACGGATCCACGCCGTCGAACATCACGGTGGTTCGAAGAGCTCTTGAAGCGGAAACATCGCTCTGGGCGCGTTCTGTTCCGACCGCCGGATGTGCGCACGAATCGCGCCCAGTTCCCTTATCGGGGCGGCTCGCCGACCTGGCCAACCTCAAGCTTCGCAAGGACCCCCCTCGCCCCCACCTGACGGACTTGGGTCGTGGTCAGCAAACGATGGCGGCCGCCGGCCCGCCCGAACAGACACCAGTTCGGGCATTACGCGCTCGCGAGCGCGGCGGCTTGCAGCGGGGTTACCGATGTCTCGGTGAGCAGGTGACCAGTGACCGGAACCACGCCAGCTGATCCTCGTTCACTGCGCCTGATCTCTCGGGATGACCCGTCACGATCTCCAAGAACTTGCATCCGTCGGGCGTGGACGCTTGATGCTGTGATCCAGCCCAGTGGTGAATGTATGTACCCGGACCGGACGCGCGCCCATCCTGCACGAATGTGCCGGCGAGAACAAAGACAACCTCGTCGCGCTCGTGACAGTCCACGGCCCCCATGCTGTAACCGGGTTCCCATTCGACGAGGACCGCTCGTTGCCCGGTCGATGGGTCTTCGAAAAGGATCTGCCACCGCGAGCCCGGACGAAACTCGAACCACTCCGTGGCGTCAGGTTCTACGTAGGTGATGTTGCCGTTCATCCGGACCCCTCATCTTCTTCGGTCGCGCCCTGACGATCTGTGGAATCTTGGGGATCGGCCGAGACACGCTAATCTGCGCGCGAGCGAGCGAGTTTATAGCACTCCGAGTGTTGAGACGGCGCCGGGGCTTCAGGGACGAGCCAGAACTGCCGTTCGGCGCATGCGGGTCGAGCCGCAGCGGGCCGATCGGAAACGCCGGACTCGGCGTTCGGCATGGCCGGCAAACCGAAGAGGGTTGGACCGGTAGTCGCCTCCCGATCGTGGGAGGCTCTCGTTGCGCCGACGTCTCGTCACACTCGTCGACCACTCGAACTGTGGGGTGGTCGGCGCGGGCCGGCCGCAGGCCGGCCCTTCACTTGAAGGTAGCAACGAAACTCGGAGGGCGGCCGGGCTCGCACGCCGTCCACTCCGGCGATGGCGGCAGGTGTCGCCCGTTACCCGTGGTCGGTCACGCAGATCGCTGCCTCGCTGGACTGATGTTGCCCTACAGTGCGAAGGCATGGAAGACGGGTTCTCGACCAGAGTCACAAGTGACGGCGACGCCACACTGATCTACGTGAGTGGCGAGATCGACGTGGCGACGTGCGAGCGACTGCGCGATGCGATCGAACCCCATCTCGGACCACAACAGACGATCATCCTCGATCTCTCCGGCGTCGAGTTCATGGACTCCGCCTGCCTCCACGTACTCGAGCAAGCACGCGGAACGCTGACCGCCGACGGCGGATCGTTGTTCCTCCGCAACCCATCGGACGCCGCACATCGACTCGTGACGATCAGCGGTCTACAGGATCTGCTGCAAGCGGACGCCGACACCCCTCGCGATCCAAACTGACCCACTGCCGGCGCCTTTGGAGCGGATGACGGTGTTGACGGCCTGCCACATCCCTTCGTCGGTCTCGAGGCGGGCGGTAGCCCGGGCCATGGCGTCGAGGTGGCCGGAGGAGATGGCCCCGTCGGCGAGGGCAGCGCCACCTCGGAGCGCCGGGAGCCAGACGTGCGCGGCGACCACCGGTTACGCGGAGAAGACCTCGGCGACGTCGCGGTAGAGGGACATGTCGACGGGGCGGGACTTGCCGACCATCAGCGCCAGTGGGGCGGGGACGATGTCGCTCCCTCTGGCGACGACCATCTGCCCCCAGCCGTGCTCGTGCACGAGGTCGATGGCGGCGACGCCGAAACGCGTGGAGAGCACGCGGTCGAACGCCGTCGGCGTACCGCCGCGCTGGACGTGGCCGAGCATGACGACGCGCGTCTCGAAGCCGGTGCGCGCGCCGATCTCTCGGGCGATCACGTCGGCCACCCCGCCGAGGCGGACGTGACCGAACGTGTCGAGCACCTTCTCCGCAACCTCCAGCGTGCCGGGCACCGGTTCAGCTCCTTCGGCGACGACGACGATCGAGGCGAACCGTCCCCGCTCGTGGCGGCGGCTGATGCGCCGACACACGTCTTCGATGTCGAACGGGATCTCGGGGATGAGGACGACGGTGGCACCACCGGCGATGCCGGCGTGCGCAGCGATCCACCCGCTGTGGCGGCCCATCACCTCGACGACCATGACCCGGTCGTGGCTCTCCGCCGTCGTGTGCAAACGGTCGATGGCGTCAGTGGCGATCTGCACAGCGGTGTTGAAGCCGAACGTGACGTCGGTGCCGACGATGTCGTTGTCGATCGTCTTCGGCACCCCGACGATCGGCAGCCGCTCCTGCTCGAACAGCCGGCAGGCCACGGTCAGCGACCCGTTGCCGCCGATGACGACGAGCGCGTCCAGCCCGAGGTCGGCCAAGGACGCCTTGACCTCTTCGACCCCCGTCGGCGTGTCGAACGGGCTCCCCCGCTTCGTCCCGAGCACGGTGCCGCCGCGCGGCAGCGACCCGCGCATCGACTCGATCGTCAGCGGCATCGTGCGGCGCTCGCGCACGCCGTCCCATGCGTCACGGAACCCGATCAGCTCGTCGCCGTGGATGCGCTCGCCCTTGCGCACGATCGCCCTGATCACCGCGTTGAGGCCCGGACAGTCGCCCCCTCCGGTCAGCATGCCGACGCGCACACGGCGGAGACTATTGACTGCGTCCGGCGGCCACATCGACAACGCCCAACCCACACCGTCCGTGCTAACAAGTCGGGCGTGGGATGGGACGCCAGCCGGCCGGTTCCGTGGCGCCGGCTGGCCAAGGAGTACGTCGTCTACGCGGGGATCATGGCCGTGATCTTGCTCGTGCTCTTCCGCGACGAAGGTTTCCTCCCCCTCCTCGCCGGACTCGTCGCAGCCGCTCCGATCTACCTGCTGCTCGGCTTCGTGC
>JALZMG010000393.1 GCA_030858325.1 Actinomycetota bacterium
CTTCACGTGCGACGGCGAGGGCCGCTCGCCGAGCGTGCAGTGGACGGCGCCGCCGGCGGGGACCGTCGAACTGGTGCTGCTCGTCACCGACGACAACGCCGAAGGCTTCATCCACCACGCCGTCGCCGCCATCCCGCCGACGGCCGGCGAGGTCGGCGAGAGCGGGCAGATCACCGGTGCGTTCGAGGGGCTCAACAGCTTCGGCGCGCCGGGATGGGGCGGGCCGTGCCCGCCGAGTCCCGGTGAGACGCACACGTACCGCTGGACGATGTACGCGCTGGCGCAGCAGAGCGAGCTGCCGGAGGGCTACACCGGGGCCGAGCTGCAGCAGCTGGCGATCGACGCCGGCTTCGCCTCCGCCGAGGTCACCGGCACCTACACCCGCGCCGCCGGCTGACGTCGTCCCCACCCGAGGGTTTCGTGCGGGGCATCCCCGCCGGAAACCCTCCGGTGCCGCCAAACCCTCGGATGCAGTGGCGCCGGGCCGGCCCGTCACGGGGCCGCCACCGGGCGGGCATGACGGGTCCGTAACCTGGACGGCACCATGGCCGCGCTGCCGCAACCCCCGATCCCCCAGACGACGACGTGCTTCCGCCACCCCGGGCGCGAAGCCGGGCGGCGCTGCACGCGCTGCGGCCGGGCCGCCTGCAGCGAGTGCCTCGTGCAGGCCCAGGTCGGCAGCCACTGCGTGGAGTGCGCCAGGGCGGCCAAGCCGACGGTGGCCACGCGAGCACGCTTCTGGAACGCCCGCCAGCCGACGCTCGTCACGTACGCCCTGATGGCGATCAACATCGGTGTGTTCGTGTGGCTGGCCGCCCTGGACCCCGACAGCCTGACCGGTTCCGGAGTCACTGGACAGGATCCGCGTGAGTTCGGCCAGTTCGATCTCGGCCTCGCCGCAGGGTTCGTCGACCAGGGCGAGTGGTACCGACTCGTGACGTCCGGGTTCCTGCACTTCGGGATCATCCACCTCGCGTTCAACATGTTCCTGCTGTTCCAGCTGGGCCAGATGATCGAGCCGGTCGTCGGCCGGGTCCGCTTCGCGCTCGTCTACTTCGCCGCCCTGCTCGGCGGTTCGGCCGGCGCGTTGCTGCTGCAACCGAACGAGTTCCACGGTGGCGCGTCGGGGGCCGTGTTCGGCCTGATGGGCGCGGCGGCGATCGGGCTGCGCCAGCGCGGGATCAACCCGTTCTCGACGGGCATCGGCACGACGCTGCTGCTCAACCTGCTGATCACGTTCACGATCCCCGGCATCTCCATCGGCGGCCACCTCGGAGGCATCGTCGCCGGCGGCCTGGCCGGGTGGATCGTGATGGCCCCGAACTGGAAGGGCGTCCCGCGCTGGGCGACGTACGTCGCGCCCGCGGCGGTGATGGTGCTGGCCGTCGCCGTCTCCTGGTACGTCGTCTCCTGACCCCGCGGCCCGCCGCTCTTGCGATGAGCGATGAGCGCGGTCTGCCCGCTCATCGCTCATCGCGGCCGTGTGCGAAGGTGTCGGCGATGGGGCGACGACGATGAACGGCGCGCAGGCGATGATCCGCACGCTCGTCGATTGCGGCGTGACGACGTGCTTCGCCAACCCGGGCACGAGCGAGATGCACTTCGTCGCCGCGCTCGACGCGGTCGAGGAGATGCGCGCCGTGCTCGGCCTGTTCGAGGGCGTCGCCACCGGTGCCGCCGACGGGTACGCGCGCATGACCGGCACCCCGGCGGCGACGCTGCTGCACCTCGGTCCGGGCCTCGGCAACGGGCTGGCCAACCTGCACAATGCAAGACGGGCGGCTACGCCGATGGTCAACATCGTCGGCGATCACGCGCTCGGTCACGCCCGCTTCGACGCGCCGTTGCAGTCCGACATCGACACCGTGGCCCGCAACGTCTCTGCGTGGATCGGACGGCCGACATCGCCGGCCGAGCTGGGCGGCGCAACAGCCGAGGCCGTGGCCGCGGCGTCGACGCCGCCCGGCCAGGTGGCGACGCTGATCCTCCCCGCCGACGTCTCCTGGAGCGACGGCGCCACGCCCGCGGCCCCGCTGCCTGACGTCGCCCGCAACATGGT
>JALZMG010000398.1 GCA_030858325.1 Actinomycetota bacterium
TGCTCACACAGACCACGCCACGTCCGATCGGTCGGCCCATGGTGCTGCACGACCCGTCGATAGCGTTCGCCGGCGAATGGCGCACGAATTCATCTACACCTGTCACCGGCTGACCCGCTTCTACCCGCCCGATCGGACCGTCCTCGAGAACATCTCGCTGTCGTTCTACCCGGGCGCCAAGATCGGCGTGATCGGCTCCAACGGCGCCGGGAAGTCGAGCCTGCTGCGCATCATGGCCGGGCTCGACGACGGCTACTCGGGTACGGCCCGCCTGACGCCCGGGTTCAGCGTCGGCTACCTGGCTCAGGAGCCGCAGCTTGACCCGGCCAAGGACGTGCGCGCCAACGTGATGGACGGTGTCGCCGCCGTGCAGTCGATCATCGACGAATACAACGCGGTGATGGCGATGTGGGCCGAGCCCGACGCCGACTACGAGAAGATCGGGGCGCGCCAGGCCGAGCTGGAGGACCGCATCGCCGCCGCGGACGCGTGGAGCCTGGAGCGCAACGTGGAGATCGCCATGGACGCGCTGCGTTGCCCGCCTGACGATGCCGACGTGACGACGCTGTCGGGCGGCGAACGCCGCCGCGTCGCGCTGTGCCGGCTGCTGCTCAGCCGTCCGGACCTGCTGCTGCTCGACGAGCCGACGAACCACCTCGACGCCGAGAGCGTCGACTGGCTGGAGCAGTTCCTCAAGGACTACGCCGGAACCGTCGTGGCCATCACCCACGACCGCTACTTCCTCGACAACGTGGCCAAGTGGATCCTCGAGCTCGACCGTGGCCGTGGCTTCCCGTTCGAGGGCAACTACTCGTCATGGCTGGAGCAGAAGCAGGAGCGCCTCGCCCGCGACGAGCGCTCCAACGTCGCCCGCCAGCGGTCGTTGGAGCGCGAGCTGGAATGGGTGCGCATGGCGCCGAAGGCCCGCCAGGCCAAGGGCCGGGCCCGCCTCGCCGCCTACGACAAGCTGCAGGCCGAGGCCGAAGCGGCGCGCACCGACGACCAGCGCTTGGAGATCGCCATCCCGCCCGGGCCGCGCCTCGGCGACACCGTGATCGAAGTCGCCAAACTGCGCAAGGGCTACGGCGACCGCCTGTTGATCGAGGACCTGTCGTTCTCGCTACCGCGAGCGGGGATCGTCGGCATCATCGGCCCGAACGGGGCCGGGAAGACGACGCTGTTCTCGATGCTCACGGGCCGCGAGGCGGTCGACGCGGGCACGATCACGATCGGGCCGACGGTGCAACTGAGCTACGTCGACCAGAACCGCGACTCCCTCGACGCCGACGCCACCGTGTACGAGGAGATCACCGGCGGCGTCGAGCACATGAAGGTCGGCAACCGGGAGATCCACGGCCGGGCCTACGCGGCCAGCTTCATGTTCAAAGGCGCCGACCAACAGAAGCGGGTCGGCGACCTTTCGGGTGGTGAACGCAATCGGGTCCATCTGGCCAAGGTCATCCGCACCGCCGGCAACGTGTTGCTGCTCGACGAGCCGACGAATGACCTCGATGTCGACACGTTGCGGGCGCTCGAGACCGGCCTCGAGAGCTTCCCCGGCTGCGCGGTGGTGATCAGTCACGACCGCTGGTTCCTCGACCGCATCGCCACGCACGTCCTCGCCTTCGAGGGCGACAGCCAGGTCCGCTGGTTCGAGGGCAACTTCTCCGAGTACGAGGCATGGCGGCACAAGGAGCTCGGCGTCGCGGCCGACACCCCGCACCGCATCCGCTACAAGAAGCTGGCATAAGCTTGCCGGGATGTGCGCCAACTGCGTATCCACCGCCCAGGCTGCCGTCGGGCAGGTCGCGCTCGTCGCGTACGTGCTCAAGGACCCGGTGCACCGGCTGCTCGCCCGCAACGGTTTGGTCCGGGAGCCCGACCCGGTCGCCCACGACGTCCGCACGGTGACGTTCCTGCGCGGCCTCGATCTGGACCCCGTCGAGATCCTCGGTGCCGACGTCGTCGCGGCTGCCGCGGCGTGGCAACCTCAGACCCTCCCGGAG
>JALZMG010000474.1 GCA_030858325.1 Actinomycetota bacterium
CGGGGAGGAAGCTGACATGCGCGTGCTCCTCATCATCGCCACGCTGGTCGAGATCGTGCTCGTCGTCGGCGCGCTGGCCTACTTCCTCTCGCGCATCACGGCCACGTTGCGGGCCACGAGCGCGCTGCTCGGCAAGGTGACGTTCGGGGTACGGGCCATCGAGACGCAGTGCCAGTCGATCGGCCCGTCCGTCGTGCGCATCAACGAGCAGCTCGCAGTCATCTCCGGCGCGCTCGACGGCGTCGCCGGTCTGGCCGAGGCGGCCGCCGGCCCGCCGTCGGGCGGCGAGGGACCGGGCGCCTAGGTGAGCGAGCTCGCCAGCGAACCGTCGTCACGGCCCGAGCTGCGGCCGCCGAAGTCCGAGGCGTTGCGGGCGATGTACTGGCGCAGCGAGATCCTCCAGGTGATGTACTGGTTGCGCGGCGAAGGCTTCGGCGACCTCATCGATCCGCCGCTGATCGAGCGCTTCCTGGGCGTCGACGCCGACATCGGCATCACGTACCTCGACCGCCTGGTGGAGGAAGGCTTCCTCCACCGTGACGGGACCTGGTACACGCTTTCGGATCGCGGGTTGGCCGAAGGGGGTCTCGAGTTCGCGATGGCCTTCGACGACCTGATGCGCCCGACCCACGGCGAGTGCAGCGACGACTGCTGGTGCCACATGTCCGCCGACGAGGCCGAGACGTGTGTCGCCCAGCGGCGCCACGACCACGACCAGGAACCGCCGCGATGATCGCCGCCGGGCCGGTGGAGCGTGGTCTGCCTCGCGCGTACCTGCGCGCCGTCCTCCTCGTGCTGGTGGCCGCCGGTCCGACGCACGGCTACGATCTGCTCGAGCAGGTGCGCCAGGCCGGGATCCGTCTCGCCGACCCGGGCGGGCTGTATCGGACGCTCCGGGCCATGGAACGCGAGCAGGTCCTCGCGTCATGGTGGGAGAACTCGTCTTCGGGGCCTCCCCGGCGCACCTACACGCTCACGTCGACCGGTCGAGCCGCCCTTGCGGTCCAGGTCGGGGAGATGGGCGAGATGATCGATCTCCTCTCGGAGCTCGTCGCGCGTGCCGATGGTGTGGTCGACCGGGCGGGACGATGAGGGTCGCCTTCGCCGGCAAGGGCGGCGCCGGCAAGACGACGATCGCCGCCACGCTGGCTCGCGTTGCCGCCCGCCGCGGTCGAACCGTCGTCGCCGTGGACGCCGACAGCAACCCCAACCTTGCCGCCGCACTCGGAGTCGATCCCGCGACGGCCGCCGCGTTGGCCGGCATCCCCGCTACTGCCGTGTCACGCAAGCTCACTGGGCCGAGCCTCAATGCGCCCGTCGACGAGTTGCTGGCCACCCACGGGACGATCGCCCCCGACGGCGTGCGCCTGCTGATGATGGGTGCGCCGGCCCATGCCGGTGAGGGTTGCCTGTGCTCGGCACATGCCGCGGTCAGTGCCGTGCTCGCCGATCTCGGCGCGGCGACGGGAACGCTGAC
The DNA here is from genome assembly GCA_030858325.1 of Actinomycetota bacterium. Lineage (GTDB taxonomy): Bacteria > Actinomycetota > Acidimicrobiia > Acidimicrobiales > Ilumatobacteraceae > JALZMG01. Next base: position 1,478 of record JALZMG010000474.1, read on the forward strand.
CGTCGTCGATCTCGAGGCGTCACCCGAACATGTCAGCCGCGGCACGGCGCGCTTCGCCGACGTGCTCGTCCTCGTCACCGAGCCGTACTACCGGTCGCTGGAGGCGACGCGCCGCCTGGCCGACCTCGCCGCCGAGCTGCCCTCGACCCGCACGGTTGTCGTCGTCAACAAGGTGCGCGCGGTCGGAGATGCCACGGCTGTCGCCGAGTTCTGCGCCCGCCACGGCCTGGCCATCATCGGCGAGGTGCCGTACTCGGACGCCGTCGTCGACGCCGACCGGCGCGCCCGCCCGCTGCTCGATGCCGATCCCGACGGGCCGGTGTGCACCGCCGTCGCCGGCGTGCTCGATGCGCTCGTCGGCGTGATGTCCGCCGCCACGACGGTGGAGGTGACGGCCTGATGTGCCTCGGACTCCCCGGCCAGCTCGTCGCCTACGACCCCGCCCAACCGCACCTGGCGGTCATGGAGGTCGACGGCGTGCGGCGCACGGTGAACGTGGAACTCGTCGCCGGCGACGACGGCGGCATCGCCGTCGGTGACTGGGTGCTCGTGCACGTCGGCTTCGCCATGGCTCGCATCGACGAGGAGGAGGCGGCGCAGACGCTGGCGTTCATCAAAGAGCTCGGCTCGGTCTACGACGAAGAGATCGAACAGCTGGGCGCGACTGGCGCCTGACCGGGGCTACGAGCACGCTTGGTCGTCCCCCGACCGGGTTGGTGCCTGATGGGCCACCTTCCACGTCGACGACGTAGTCGTCGCGCAAGCAGATCGGGCGACTCGTCGACGGTCACCAGCAGTCCGAGACCGCCCCGAGGGCACGACAGATCTCAGCGCGACGGGTGCTGGCCAGCGAGCCGGCTCGCTCGACGAGCGCAGCACGCGGGATTTGGCTGGAGGTTGTCGAAGCTGGCCACGCACTCAGTGGGGAGACCCTCGTCGGCACCGAGGCGCACTTCGGTCGGGATGCTCCTGATCGTGCGCGTGACCGGCGCCACGAGCAGGCGCGACAAGACGGGGATTCCCACGTCGCGGGTGACGACGAGCATCGGGCGCCGTCCGAGGTCTGATGCTTCGGCCCACCAGACGTCACCGTGCGCAGGGGTGCTCACCAGCGCTCCTCCTCGATGAGTCGACGGAGGTTGGCATCGGCGCTGGCGAGCTCGTCCGCGGTCTCCGGGATACGCCGGTAGCCGGCGACGATCGCCTCCCCGAGAA
>JALZMG010000418.1 GCA_030858325.1 Actinomycetota bacterium
CGGCCGACGACGGACGGGGCAGACCGGTCACCACCGCGCCGCTGGCCTCTGCACTCGTCGGGACCGGCACGATGGGCACGCCGATGGGTCTGCAGGTTCTCGCCGGAGGGCACAGCCTGTCCATCTACGACGCCAACCCGGAGGCCGTCACCACACTCGTGGCCAGCGGTGCCCGACTGCATTCCGACGCAGCCTCCGCCGCTCACGGCGCGAACGTCGTCGTACTCTCGCTGCCAGGTCCGGCCGAAGTCGTCGATGCGGTGACGGGGCAGCGCGGCGTCCTGGCGGCGACGTCGTTGCCGCAGATCGTCGCCGACCTTTCGACCACCGATGTCGCCACCGTGCGCAGGCTCTACGACCGATGCGCCGACGCCGGTGTCGCCTTTCTCGACGCTCCGGTGTCCGGCGGTGTGGTCAAGGCCCGGACGGGATCCCTGACGGTGCTCGTCGGCGGTGAGGCGGCAGCCCTGGAAGCGGCGCGACCCGTGCTCGACTGCGTCGGCGCGACGATCCTCCACGTCGGCCCGAGCGGTGCCGGAGCCATCGCCAAGATCGTCAACAACCAGCTCTTCCTCGCCGCCGGAATTGCCGTCCAGGAGGCGTACGTCCTCGGGGCCGCACTGGGGATGGCGCCGGCCGACTTGCACACCGTCGTCAACGCCAGCTCTGCGAAACCGTACGCCACGCTGGCCCCGCTGCTGCTCGGGCGGCGCTTCGACGACGTGATCTTCCGCCTCGACATCGCCGCCAAGGACCTTGCACTGGCCGTCGACTCGGCCGCCGCGGCCGGTGTCGACGTGCCACTGACGGCCGCCGCGGCGGCGCTGTACGCCGACGCCGCGGCTGGCGGTGACGGCGCGATGGCGTTCCACGCCACGTTGCGTGAACTGGAGCGCAGGGCGGGCATCGAGCTGGACGCGCTGGCGCGCAGGTCGACGACATGACCGCCCTCGGTGACGTCGACGTGCCGCGCCTCGGCGTCGATCTTTCCTCGGCGGCCAGCTTTCGCCACGGCTTTCCGCACGACGCGTTCACGTGGCTGCGCCGGCACGACCCGGTGCACTGGCACGAGCCGACCCCGAGCACGCCCGACGGCGAGGGCTTCTGGGTCGTCTCCCGGCACGCCGACGTGCACGCCGTCCTGCGCGATCCGCTGACGTACTCCTCCGACCGCGGTGGCATCCGTGAACGCGGGGGCACCGGGCTGAAGGACGAGCGCGTCGCCGGGATGATGTTGAACATGACGGACGCGCCGGTGCACGACCGCCTTCGCTCGCTCGTCAATCGCGGCTTCACGCCGCGCGCCATCGGCGCGCTCGACGGCGAGCTGCGCCGCCGCGCTCGCCGCCTGCTGCAAGCAATCGGCAACGAGCCGTTCGACGCCGTCCACGCGTTCGCCCGAGAGCTGCCGGCGCAGGCGATCTGCATCGTGCTCGGCATTCCGGAGGAGGACCGCGCCCAGCTGCTCGACTGGCTCGACGCCGGCATCGAGGCGGACTCGCCGTCGATCGTCGGACCGGAGGCCACAGCGCGCATCCGTGGCTATGCGGGAGAACTGATCGCCGCCAAGCGCGTCGCGCCCGACGGGGCCATCATGTCCACGATCGTCAACGCCGTCGGCGACGACGGCAGCCGCCTGACCGACCACGAGCTGACGGCGTTCTTCGCGCTCCTGTTCCCGGCCGGCGCGGAAACCACGCGCAGCGCCATCGCCGGGGCGATCATGGCGTTCACCGAGCACCCCGACCAGTACGAGCGATTGCGCGCCGACCGCAGCGTGCTGTCCACGGCCGTCGAGGAGGTCGTGCGCTGGACCACGCCCTCGGTGTACAAGCGACGCACGGCCAGCCGCGACACGGAACTGGCAGGTGTCGCCATTGCCGCCGGCGACAAGGTCTCGGTGTGGGAGATGTCGGCGAACCGCGACGAGAGCGTGTTCGCCGAGCCGTTCCGCTTCGACATCGGGCGTCGCCCCAACCCGCACGTCGGCTTCGGCTTCGGCCCCCACTTCTGTCTCGGCGCCAGCCTCGCCCGCCTCGAGCTGCACGTGGCGCTCGACGAGCTGGCCGACCACTTCGCCGCGTTCGAGCCGGCCGGTACGCCCTCGTGGACTCCGAACAACCGGTTGTTCGGTCTGCAACATCTGCCTGTGCGCGGCCACAGACCGCCATGAGAACGGAGAAGTCATGACAGGACGTCTGGACGGCAAGGTGGTGCTCGTCACGGGGGCCGCGCGCGGCCTCGGGCGGGCCTACTGCGAGCGGGCCGCGGCCGAGGGGGCGCAGGTCGTCGGCGGGGA
>JALZMG010000424.1 GCA_030858325.1 Actinomycetota bacterium
CTGTACGTGACCGCCGGGCTCAACGACCCGCGGGTCAGTTTCCACGAACCGGCGAAGTGGACGGCCCGGTTGCGTGCCGTCGGCGCCGGACGCGATCCGTCACGCCCGCTGCTGCTGCGCACGGAGATGGGCGCCGGCCATGCCGGCCCGCGCGGCCGCTACGAGGCGTGGCGCGACGAGGCGCGAACGCTCGCCTTCCTGCTCGTCACGCTCTGACCATCCGAGGTTTTCGCGCTCCCGAGGTCTTCCGCCACCCGGTAAGGCGCCAGAACCCCGGGTACACGAATCACCTCGGATGCTGCTGCGGCGGTCAGGGCGAGGAGAGGTCGACGGAGAGTCCCTCGTAGGCGGCGAAGACGTCGACACCCAAGCCGCGACCGCATTCCGTGGCCATCGCCGCCAACCGGTCGAGCATGTCGTCGTCGTGCGAGGGGTCATGGTGGTAGAGGGCCAGCCGCGCCGCACCGACCCGGGCCGCCAGCCACACCGCGTACTCGACGGTGCAATGACCCCAGTCGCGCTTGCCGGCGAACTCCGCCGGCGTGTACTGCGCGTCGTGGATGAGCAGATCGACGCCGTCGAGCAGCTCGTGCACGCCGGGTGCGATCCGCGCGCCGTCGAGCGGCTGCTGGTGATCGCTGACGTAGCCGACGCTGCGCCCACCGTGGTCGACCCGGTATCCGAGCGAGCAGCCGACGTGGGGGACGGGGACGGTCCTGACGTCGAAGCCGCCGACGCCGAACGACGGTGTCGCATCGCGAATGTCGATGGTGCCGGGAAAGCAGTCCAGGCCGACGGGAAACATCGGCGGGCAGATGGAGGAGGTCAGATAATCGGCGGCATTGCGCTCGCCGTCCTGTGGCGGCGCGTACACGACGAGCCGCGCGTCCGGATGCTGCAGCGGCGAGAAGAACGGCAGTCCCTGCACATGGTCCCAGTGGAGGTGGCTGACCAGCGCCGTGCCGTCGAACGGTTCGTCGACCGGCAGGCCGTTGGCGAAGTAGCGCAAACCGGTACCGAGGTCGAACAGCAGCGGACGTTCGCCGTCGGCGCGCACCGACACGCACGACGTGTTTCCGCCGTAGCGGGCGATGTCGTCGCCATGGCACGGCGTCGAGCCACGCACCCCATGGAACGTCACCAGCATTCGGCGTGCACCCCCGTCGTGTCGATTCCACCCCTGCGTCACGCACGGTATGCCCAGCGGACACGTCACGCAAAGCCCCTCCGACCGTGACGTTCGTCGCACCCCAGAACACTTGGTTCCGGTCTTCTTGCGCGACGAGGCACGTTTCATGTGGCAGGTCTGATCTGCAGCGAGTTCGGTGTCCCCCGATGTCGAGCGGCTTCGGACGAGATGACCGCTCGATCCAGGGGGGTGTGGAGCACGTCGCGATCACGCTGTCCCAGTCGCTCGCTTCCACGAGGCCAGGCTCGGACCCGACCGCTCGACCGCTGATCGTCAGCCACGCGCGAGAAGTGCCGCAGCTCGGCAGTCCGAGGCTGGCCTCCACCGGAACGGCGATCTACGGTTCGGACCGTGGATGTCCGCACGGAACGGGTCAACGGCGTCGAGTTGACGTACCTGGCTGCGGGCGACGAGGGGCCGTTGGCCGTGTGCCTGCACGGCTTCCCGGACACGGCGCACACATGGCGCCACCTCCTCCCACGCCTCGCCGCCGCCGGCTACCGCGCCGTCGCGCCGTTCCTGCGTGGCTACGCACCGAGCGCGGTGCCCGCCGACGGCTACTACCAGTCGGCCGCCCACTCCGCCGATGCGCTGGCGCTGCACGAGGCGCTCGACGGCGACGACGAGGCGATCATCGTCGGCCACGACTGGGGCGCGGTCATCGCTTACGCCGCGGCCGTCCACGAGCCCGAGCGCTGGCGGCGCGTCGTCGGCCTGGCCGTGCCGCCTGGGGAGGCCATCGCCAACGCCCTGCTCGGCGACCTCGATCAGCTCCAGCGCAGTTGGTACATGTTCCTGTTCCAGCATCCGCTCGCCGATCTCCTCGTGGTCGCCGACGACCACGCCTTGATCGCCAGGCTGTGGTCGCAGTGGTCTCCCGGCTACGACGCCAGTATCGACGTGGCCAACGCCAGGGCCGCACTCGGCGCGCCGGAGAACGTCCACGCCGCGCTCGGTGGGTACCGCGCCGCGCTCGGCGACGGTCCCCGCGACCCGGCACTGGAGCAACTCCAAGCGGCGGCCTCGACGTTCCCTCCGCAACCGACGCTGTACCTCCACGGGCGCGACGACGGATGCATCGGCGTGACAGTGGCCGACGCTGCCGCCTCCCTCGCGCCGACGCAGTGC
>JALZMG010000440.1 GCA_030858325.1 Actinomycetota bacterium
CGCCGCCCTGGCTGCGGCGACGGACGGCAAAGGCAGGACCGGAAACAAAGCCCACTGGGTCGCCCACGGTGGCGCCGAGGCCCTCGAACGGCTGCGCGTCGAGGAGGCCGCGCTGACCTTCGCCGCCAACGCGTGGCAGGCCCCGTGGCGGGAGTACCGGCGCCTCGTCGTCGGCGCTGTCGCCGCCGAGTTCGTCCTCTCCGGCGCCATTGAGCGCGCCGCCGCCGGCACGCTCGAATTCCACGACCTGCTCGTCGTCGCCCGGCGATTGCTGGCCACCAACTCCCAAGCCCGCCGACTGCTGCACGAGCGCTACCAGCGCGTCCTGCTCGATGAGTTCCAGGACACGGACCCGATCCAGCTGGAGATCGCCGTGCGCCTGACGGCGGCGCCCGACGCGCAGGCGGACGACTCGACGACGCTGCGTCCGCGGCCGGGCCGGTTGTTCGTCGTCGGCGACCCGAAGCAGTCGATCTACCGCTTCCGGCGCGCCGACATCGCCGTCTACCTCGCGGCAGCGCGCCAGATCGGGGCCGAGCCCGTGGCCTTGGCGGCCAACTTCCGCTCCACGGCGGCCGTCATCGGCTGGGTCAACGGCGTCTTCTCCGAGGTCATCCGTGCCGAGCCCGCCGTCCAGCCGGCGTACGCACCGCTCGCCGTCGCCCGCTCCGGGCCACGCGACCACGGCACCGTCACCGTGATCGGCGCCGACGGGCACGTCGACGGTGACGAGCGCATCTCCGCCGACGAGCTGCGCCGCCGGGAGTCCGCCGACGTCGCCGCCGTCATCGCCACCGCGCTGCGCGAGGGCTGGGCGGTCGGCGACGGTGCCGGCGGGCTGCGGCGATGCGAACCGGGTGACATCGCCGTGCTCCTGCCGGCACGCACCACGTTGCCGATGCTGGAAGCCGCGCTCGGCGAGCTGGCGGTGCCGTACCGCGCCGAGAACGCATCCGTGGTCTACATGGCGCCGGAGGTCCGAGCCGTCATGCTGGCGCTGCGCGCTGCTGCCGACCCGACCGATCAGCTGGCGCTCGTCGCCGCGCTGCGGACGCAGCTGTACGGGTGCAGCGACGTCGATCTCTACGACTGGAAGGTCGCCGGCGGGCGCTGGAACCCGTTCGCCCCCGTGCCGGAGGGTGCGGCCGACCAGGGGGTCGCCGCGGCGCTGGCGCATGTCCGCTCGATCGCCGGACGCATCGGCCGGGAGGGGCCAGCTGATCTGCTCGACGCCATCATCGAGGAGCGTCGCGTCCTCGAGACCGCGCTGGCGGGGCCGGACGCCCGGGACGTGTGGCGGCGGCTGCGCTACGTCGTCGACCAGGCCCGGGCTTGGACCGACGCCGGCGGCCGGGGCATCCGCCGCTACCTGCGGTGGGCGCAGTTCCAAGCCGGCGAGGCCAGGGCCAGCGACACGATCCTGCCCGAGCGCGATCAGCGGGCCGTGCGGATCATGACCGTGCACGCGGCCAAGGGTCTCGAGTTCCCGATCACCGTCGTCGCCGGCATGACCACCCAGGTGCAGCGGCGCACGTCGATGTCGGTCGTGTGGCCCGACAGCACGTGGACGCTGGCCGAGCGCGACGACGAGTTGTTCGAGGCGTTCCGGCCGATCGACGAGCAGATGGGCGATGCCGAGCGGCGGCGGCTGCTGTACGTCGCCTGCACCAGAGCGGTCGACCATCTCGTCGTCTCGCTCCACCGTCGCCGCGCCGAGTCTGGCGACGGCGACGGCGGGACGGCGCAGTACACGAGCGCAGTGGTGCTGGCGGAGGCCGGAGCCGTCCGGCATGGCGCGCGATCCTTCACCCGCGGCCCGGCGCTCGACGCCGTGGCCGGCACGTTCGCCGAGCCGCTGGTCCTGCCGTGGGCCGACGAGGTGTCATGGTCCGAGGAACGGCAGCGGGCCATCGCCGCCGGATCACGGCGATCGGCGACCAGCGCCACGCCCCTCGCTGCGCAGCCGGCGCGCGTCGTAGCCGACGAGGACGACCGCGCCGACGTCGAGGATGCGGGCCTGCGCAAGGATGGCGTCGACCTGGACCTCCCGCCGTGGCAGCGCGGCCGCTACGGCACAGCGATCGGGCGCGCCGTACACGCCGTGTTGCAGGACGCCGACCTCGCCGCCGGTGGCGACATCGACCGCCTGGCCGCGATGCAGTGCGCGGCAGAGGGGATCTTCGGCCTCGAACACACCGTTGCCGGGCTGTCCCGGTCGGCGCTCCACGCCCCGATCGTGCGCGCCGCAGCCGGTGGGGCCGAGCACTGGCGAGAGCTGTTCGTCGTCGCCGAGACCGGTGGCATCGTGCTGGAGGGCTACATCGACCTGCTCGTGCGCACGCCGGCCGGGCTCGTCATCGTCGACTACAAGACCGACCGCTGGCCGAACGGCGGCGACCAGGCCGCGCGGATCGCCCGCTACCGCCTGCAGCTCGCCGCCTACGGTGTGGCGCTCGGCCGCCTGCTCGACGAGCCCGTCGTCGGCGGCCTGCTCGTGCATTGCCTGCCCGACGGCCCCGCCGAGCAGATCGACGTCGACGACTGGACCGGTGCCGTCGCCGCCGTCGCCACGCGCACTGCGC
>JALZMG010000447.1 GCA_030858325.1 Actinomycetota bacterium
GCCAGCCGGCGGTCATGGCCGGGCGGGAACCAGACGGCGGTGGCGCGCGGGTCGAGCAGCACCTTGGACGGATCGCAGCGCGATCCGGGTCCGTCGGCGACGAGCCCATAGACGGTCCCCTCGGCGACGGCGCCGACCCAGTCGTCGCCGTCACGCGCGAGCGGCTGCGCCGGCCCGGGACGGCCACCGTCGAACACGACCAGTGACACGCGCTCCGCCTCCGGCGCGTGGACGCGGACCTCGGCACGCCGGCGAGCATGGCAGACCGATCCGGACGGACAGAACAGGGATGACGGGGCCAGGTAGCCTCCGCCGCCGTGACCGTTGCGCCGTCGGACCACTCGACGGGCGGGGCCACGTCGGTCGCCGCCGTCGCCGACGCGCTGACCGCGCACGGCTACCTGCCCGACGAAGGCCTGGCGACGGCGGTGTTCCTGGCGCTGTCGCTGCAGCGGCCGCTGCTCCTGGAGGGCGAGGCCGGGGTCGGCAAGACCGAGGTCGCCAAGGTGCTGGCCACGTGGACGGGCGGCGAGCTGATCCGCCTGCAGTGCTACGAGGGCATCGACGCCGCCCAGGCCGTCTACGACTGGGACTACGGTCGCCAGCTCCTGCACCTGCGGGCGGCCGAGGCCACGGGCGAGACGGCCGGGCGGTCCACCGACGCGCTGGAGGCCGAGCTGTACCAGGAGCGTTTCCTCGTCAAGCGGGCGTTACTGCGGGCGATCGAGCGACGCGAGGGACCGCCGCCCGTGCTGCTCATCGACGAGATCGATCGCGCCGACGACGAGTTCGAGGCCTACCTGCTGGAAATCCTCTCCGACTGGCAGGTCACGGTGCCCGAACTCGGCGTCTTCCACGCCGAGGTCCCGCCGCTCGTCGTCTTGACGAGCAACCGCACGCGCGACGTGCACGACGCGCTCAAGCGACGCTGCCTGTACCACTGGGTCGAGCACCCGGACCTGGAACGGGAGATCGCCATCGTCGCCCTGCGCGCTCCCCAGGTGTCGGCGGAACTGGCACGCCAGGTGGCGGCCGCCGTCCAGGCGCTGCGCTCGCTGTCGCTGTACAAGCCGCCGGGCGTGGCGGAGACGATCGACTGGGCCGCCGCCCTGGGACGCCTCGGCGTCACGGCGGTGGATGAGGCATCGATCCGCGCAACGCTGGGGACGGTGCTCAAGTACCGCGAGGACCACGAGCGCGTCGAGCATCACGGACTCGCCGACATCGTCCGCCACGCCTTCGAGCACGCCGCGCCGCGCCGGTGACATGCCGACGGGAACGTCGACCACCGTCCGCTCGGGCCCGGATCGGCTGGCCGTGGCGTTCGCCAGGATCCTGCGCGGCGCCGGCCTGGCCGTGCCGGTGAGCACCGTGGTGTCGTTCGCCGAGGCGCTCGGCGCCGTCGGCCTGGCCCACCGCAACGACGTCTACTGGGCCGGGAGAACGACGCTCGTGCGCCGTCCAGAGGACGTCGCCGTCTACGACCGGGCGTTCGCCGTGTTCTGGGAATCGGCCGAGGCCGCCGACGCCGACGACGCCGATGCCGACGTGGTGTCGGTGACGCTGGCGATGGACCAGGACGAGGACGGCGACGACGGCGAGCCGCCGGCGGCGCCGAGTGACGAGCCGCAGATCGAGCTGCGCTTCAGCGCCACGGAGGTGTTGCGGCACAAGGACTTCGCCGCCTACGACGACGGCGAGCTGGCCGCCGCCCACCACCTGATGGCGCGCATGCGCTTCACCGGCTCGCCGCGCCGCGCGCTGCGGCTGATGCCGTCCGGCCGCGGTCGCCCCGATCTGCGGCGCACGGTGCGCGCCGCGCTGCGCACAGAGGGCGAGCCACTGCGCTGGCTGACCCGGGCTCCGGCGACACGGTTTCGCCGGCTCGTGCTGCTGCTCGACGTCAGCGGGTCGATGGAGTCGTACGCGCGCGAGCTGCTGCGGTTCGTGCAGGCGGCGGTCGCCGGGCGGCGGCGCGTCGAGGCGTTCGCGCTCGGGACCCGGCTGACGCGTCTGACGCGCGAGCTGGAGTCGCGCGATCCGGACCACGCCCTGGCCCTCGCCGCCGAGCGTGTGGTCGACTGGTCGGGCGGCACCCGCCTCGGCGACGGGCTACGGATGTTCAACGATCGGTGGGGCGTGCGCGGCATGGCCAGAGGCGCCGTCGTCGTGATCCTGTCCGACGGCTGGGACCGCGGCGAGCCGGAGCAACTGGCCGAGCAGATGAAACGGCTGGGGCGCGTCGCCCACCGCGTCGTCTGGGTCAACCCGCTCAAGGTCACGCCGGGCTACGCCCCGCTGGCCAGGGGAATGGCAGCCGCCCTCCCCCACGTTGATCGCTTCGTGGAAGGCCACTCGATCGACGCGCTCGAGCGACTCGCCGAGATCCTGGCCGAGCCGTGAACCGCAGTGCGCCGACAGCAGCGAGGATGGGTGACGATGCGTGAGATCCTCGACGACATCGACCGCTGGCGGGCCGCCGGCAAGGCCGTGGCGTTGGCCCGCGTGGTCGACGTGGAGGGTTCGGGGCCACGCGGCCCGGGCGCGGCGATGGCCGTCAGCGAGCACGGCGAGGTGGCCGGCAGTGTCAGCGGTGGTTGCGTCGAAGGCGCGGTGGTCACCGAGGCCCTGGCCGTACTGGCCGGCGAGGCCCAGCCGCGCGTCGTCACCTTCGGCTACAGCGACGACGATGCGTTCGCCGTCGGTCTGACGTGCGGGGGCACGATCCGCCTGTTCATCGAGCCGCTCGACTGGTGACTCCGGTGCTCTACGAGACGTTGCGCACCCGCATTCGCGACAGCGCGCCGGTGGCGCTGGCGACGGTCATCGACGGCCCCCGCCGCGGGGCCAAGCTGCTCGTCGTGCCCGACGGCGCGCCAGCCGGGACGCTCGGTGACCCGGAACTTGACCGGGTCGTCGCGCGAGACGCGCTGGCCGAGCTGGAAGCGGCGCGCTCAGGCGGCCGCCACTACGGCCCGCAGGGCCAGACGACACCCGAGGACCTGGAGGACTCGCCGCTGGTGCTGGTGTACGTCGAGTCGCACGCCCCGCCGCCGTCGATGTGGATCTTCGGCGCAGTCGACTTCACGGCCGCGCTCGCACGCGTGGCCAAGGTTCTCGGCTACCGCGTCACGGTGTGCGACGCCCGCGAGATCTTCGCCACGCGGCGCCGGTTCCCGATGGCCGACGAGGTCATCGTGTCGTGGCCCGGTGAGGTGTTCGAGGCGCGCGGGGCCGCGCTCGGCCCGCGCGACGCGGTGTGCATCCTGACCCACGACCCCAAGTTCGACGTTCCCGCGGTGCAAGGGGCGGTCGCCACGGCCGTCGGGTACATCGGCGTGATGGGGAGCCGCACGACGCACGAGCGGCGCCTCTCCCGGCTCATCGAGGCCGGCGTCGGCGCGGCCGACCTGGCGCGGCTGATGTCACCGATCGGGCTCGACATCGGGGCGCGCACGCCGGAGGAGACGGCGATCTCGATCTGCGCCGAGATCATCGCCAGGCGCACCGGCAAGGACGCACCGAGCCTGCGTGACGCCGGCGGCGCGATCCACGCCTGAGCCGTCACGCCGGGCGGCGGCTGAGTCGCGCTCGGCCGCCGCACGCGGCGTCAGCGTGACGGGTCGCCGAAGCGGTACGAGCGTCCGTCGCGGAGACGGCTCAGCTCGACATCGGTGTCGTGGTTGGCGGCATGGACGATGGCCCGGTCGAAGCCGAGGGACATCATCACGTGACCGGGGTACTGCACGAGGTCGCCGGCCATCGCCGTGCCCTCGTCGCGCGACGCGGCGGCGGAGATCTGGGCGCTGCTCTGGTGGACGATGGATGTTCCGGCGCGCGACCAAGAGTACGACGTGAGGCCGGAGCAATCGAACGCGTTGCCCGGATCGGCGCGGTTGAACTGGTAGGCGACGCCGAGTTGCGAGAGTGCGGCGAGCGTGGCCGTCTGATGCGCCAGGTCGGCACGCGCCCACGCGTCACGAACGATTCGCAGCTCGACGCCGAACTCGAACGCCACGGCATCGGCGGCGGCGTTGATCGCGCGCAGGTACATCGAGTGGGCGCCGGGGCTGCGGGCGACGACGAAGCGGTCACGGGCGGCCAATGCCTCGCCGGCGCGAGCGGCGACGGCCGGGGAGTGGCGGTCGCCGCCGATACCGGCCGGCGCGGCGGGCAGTGC
>JALZMG010000465.1 GCA_030858325.1 Actinomycetota bacterium
CGCGGTCTGACCGACACGCTCCGGCAGGCCGTCGCCCACGAGCGGCTCGTGTTCCTGTGCTCCTTTCAGAAGGAGGAGTCGGTGATCCTCGACGAGCTGCTGGCGATCGCGGGCGGATGGGACCGCATCCGCGTGGTCACGATCGACACCGGCGTGCTCTTCGCCGAGACGCTCGCGACGTGGCGCGCCTTCGAGGAGCACTACGGCGTGAAGGTCGCGGTCGAGGAGGCGAGGGGCCCCTGGAGCGGGCCGGAGAACTGCTGCGCCACCGAGAAGGTCGCGGCGCTCGAGCGCGCGCTGGCCGGCGCCGGCGCGTGGATCACCGGCCTGCGCCGCGAGCAGGGCCCGACGCGCGCGGGCACCGAGCTCGTGGAGACCGACGCCCGTCGCGCCATCGCCAAGTACAACCCGCTCGCGTTCTGGACCGAGCGCGACCTGTGGCAGCGCATCCACGAGCGCGGCCTGCCCTATCACCCGCTGCACGACCAGGGCTACGAGTCGATCGGCTGCGCGCCGTGCACGCTGCCGGGCAGCGGCCGCGAGGGTCGCTGGGCGGGCACCGGGAAGACCGAGTGCGGTCTGCATGTCGTCGCGCCGGCGGACGCCTAGTGGACCCGCTGGTCATCGTCTTCGGGCTCGGCGTCGGCATCCTGGTCGGGCTCACGGGGATCGGCGGCGGCTCGCTGATGACCCCGCTGCTCATCCTGGCCGTGGGCGTCAAGCCCGTCGTGGCCATCGGCACGGACCTCGCCTACGGCGCGATCACCAAGACCGTCGGCGGCTGGCGCCACCTGCGCAAGGGCACCGTCGACCTCGGCGTGTCCAAGTGGCTGGCGCTGGGCAGCGTGCCGGGCTCGCTCGTAGGCGTGTGGCTGCTCAACCGGCTACACGACGCGCACGGCGACGCCTTCGAGCCCGTCCTGCTGGGCCTCGTCGCCGGCATGCTCGTGATCGTCTCGGTCACGATCCTCGCCCGTGCGCTGTTCATGCCCAAGCTGCACGAGCGCGAGCGCGAGACCGTCGAGCTCGACCGGCGCACGAAGATCACCGCGGTGGCGATCGGCGCTGTCCTGGGGATGGTCCTGGGCCTGACCTCCGTCGGCAGCGGCGCGCTCATCGGCCTCGCCCTGATCCTGGTGTTCCGCATGACGCCGCACCGGGTCGTGGGCACCGACGTCTTCCACGCCGCCGTGCTGCTGTGGACTGCGGGCCTGGCCCACCTGCTGTCGGGCAACGTCGACCTGCTGCTGACCGCGAACATCCTGCTCGGCTCGATCCCCGGCGTGTGGATCGGCACCCACGTGGTCACCAGCGTGCCCGCCAACGGCCTGCGCCCCGCGCTGGGCTGCGTGCTGCTGGGCTCGGCCCTCGGCGTGCTGACCAAGGCCGGGGTCGCGGTCCCGGTGGCGGCGATCGTCGGCGTCCCGGCCGCGGCCGGGGCCTTCGCGTGGCTCGTTCACCGTTCCCGCGCCCGCACCCGCGTCCCGGCTCCCGAAGGAGCCCCGGCGTGAGGCGGGGGCTGACGCACCTCGAAGCCCTGGAGTCCGAGGCGATCCACGTCATGCGCGAGGTCGCCGCCGAGCTGTCCAGGCCCGTCCTGCTGTTCAGCGGCGGCAAGGACTCGATCGTGCTGTTGCGCCTGGCCGAGAAGGCCTTCCGGCCGGCGCCGTTCCCCTTTCCGCTGATGCACGTCGACACCGGCCACAACTTCCCCGAGGTCATCGCGTTTCGCGACCGCCGCGTGGACGCGCTGGGCGAGACGCTGATCGTCGCCTCCGTGCAGGAGTCGATCGACAACGGGCGTGTGACCGAGGAGACGGGTCCGCGAGCGTCGCGCAACCGGCTGCAGACCACCACGCTGCTGGACGCCCTGCAGGAGCACGGCTTCGACGCCGCCTTCGGCGGGGCGCGGCGCGACGAGGAGCGCGCGCGGGCCAAGGAGCGCATCTTCTCCTTCCGCGACGACTTCGGCGGGTGGGACCCCAAGAGCCAGCGCCCGGAGCTGTGGAGCCTGTACAACGGGCGCATCCGCCCGGGGGAGAGCGTGCGCGTCTTTCCGCTGAGCAACTGGACCGAGCTCGACGTGTGGCAGTACATCGGCGCCGACGAGGTGCGACTCCCGCCTCTCTACTTCGCTCACCAACGCGAGGTGGTGGCGCGCGACGGCATGTGGATCGGCGTGACGCCGCACATCACCGTCGGCCCCGACGAGGTGGTGGAGACCCGCACGGTGCGCTTCCGGACCATCGGCGACGCCACCGGCACCGGGGCCGTGGACTCGGCCGCGGCCACGGTCGACGAGGTCATCGCCGAGGTCGCGGCCACCCGCGTCACCGAGCGGGGCGCCACTCGCGCCGACGATCGCATCAGCGAAGCCGGCATGGAGGACCGCAAGCGCGAGGGGTACTTCTAGTGCGAGCTCCAAGGGCCTTCGGCCCTTCGCTCGCAACCTTCAACGCCGCCTTGGTTCCGGTGGCCACGTCGTCGTCGGCCAGCGCGCGGCGCTCGTTCGGGATGACGCGTGTCTGAGCTCCTGCGTCTCGCCACCGCAGGGTCGGTCGATGATGGGAAGTCGACGCTCATCGGGCGGCTCCTCTACGACTCGAAGTCGATCTTCACGGACCAGATGGAGGCGGTGGAGGCGACGAGTGCTCGCATGGGGGCCGAGTACACCAACCTGGCCCTGCTCACCGATGGGCTGCGGGCCGAGCGCGAGCAGGGCATCAC
>JALZMG010000470.1 GCA_030858325.1 Actinomycetota bacterium
TGATCTGCGACCGGCCGGTGGTCGAGGTGTGCCCGGTCGAGTGGGGGCGCATGGAGGGCCGCACCGTCCTGCAGTGGGACAAGGACGACTGCGCGGCGGCCGGGCTGGTGAAGTTCGACCTGCTCGGCCTCGGGATGCTGTCGATGTTGCACCACGCCGTCGACCTCATCCGCGAGTCGACCGGCATCGAGGTCGACCTGGCCGCCATCCCCCAGGACCCCGAGGTCTACGAGATGCTGAGCCGGGCCGACTCGGTGGGGGTGTTCCAGGTCGAGTCGCGAGCCCAGATGGCCACCCTGCCCCGCCTGAAGCCCCGCTGCTTCTACGACCTGGTGGTCGAGGTGGCCCTCATCCGCCCCGGCCCCATCCAGGGCGGCTCGGTGCACCCGTACATCCGCCGCCGCAACGGCCAGGAGCCGATCACCTACCTGCATCCGCTGCTCGAGAACAGCCTCGGCAAGACGCTCGGCGTGCCGCTGTTCCAGGAGCAGTTGATGCAGATGGCCATCGACGTGGCCGGGTTCACGCCGGCCGAGGCCGACGAGCTGCGCCAGGCGATGGGCTCGAAGCGCTCGGCGGCGCGGATGGAGAAGCTGCGCGATCGCCTCTCCACCGGGATGGCGGCGAAGGGCATCACGGGCGACGTCGCCGACGAGCTGTACGTGAAGATGAAGGCCTTCGCCAACTACGGCTTCCCGGAGTCGCACTCGGTGTCGTTCGCCTACCTCGTCTACGCGTCGGCGTGGATCAAGTACCACGAGCCGGCGGCGTTCTGCGCGGCGCTGCTCAACGCCCAGCCGATGGGCTTCTGGAGCCCACACACGCTGGTCCGTGACGCCCGCCGCCACGGCGTCGAGGTGCGCACCCCCGACCTCAACGCCTCCCTCGCCACCGCCACCCTGGAAGTCCCCGAGTGTTTCCTGAGGGAGGGGGCCGCAGGAAACACTCCGCCGGCCGGGCCGCAGCCGGCGATCAGGTTGGGGCTCGGGTCGGTGCGCGGGATCGGCGCCGAGTTGGCGGAGGAGATCGAGTCCGTCCGGGTGGCCGGGGGGCCGTACCTGGACCCGGAGGATCTCGTGCGGCGCGTACCGGCGCTCGACCTGGCCCAGCTCGAGGCGATGGCCACGGCCGGCGTGTTCGGCCGGTGCTTCGGGCTGGAGCGGCGCAAGGCACTGTGGGCCGTCGGCGCCGTCGCCCAGTCGCGGCCCGGCCGGCTGGCCGGAGTGGTGACGGGCGCCGACGCGCCGACGCTGCCGGGAATGTCGCCTGTGGAAGAAGCGGTCGCCGACCTGTGGGCCACCGGCGTCTCGCCGGACGGGCACCCGACGGTGTTCATCCGTGAACGCCTCGAGGCGCAGGGCGTCGTCACGGCGACGGGCCTGTGGGACGTCGAGCCGGGGTCGCGGGTCACCGTGGCCGGCGTCGTCACCCACCGCCAGCGCCCGATGACGGCGCAGGGCACGACGTTCCTCAACCTGGAGGACGAGACGGGTCTGATCAACGTCGTCGTGTCGAAGGGCTGCTGGGCGCGCTTTCGCCGCGTGGCCAGGGAGGCCCCGGCGATGACCATCCGCGGCCGCCTCGAGCGCAGCGAAGGTGTCATCAACCTCGTCGCCGAACACCTCGCCCCGCTCGCCCTCCCCGGCTCGACGATCCACGCCAGCCGCGACTTCCGCTGAAGCCCCCGTTCTGTCCTTCCCAACCGCCCCGATCGGGCCGGTCGGAAAGGACAGAACGGATCACGGCGTCCTTCCTCATCATCTTCTCCTCACGACACGCTGCCACACGGGAATCAGCCGAACGGGAGTTGTTGCTGCGGCGGGGCGTAGGCGGGGTCGACGCCGTCGAAGAGGCTGCTCACCGACTCGCCGACGTGGCTGCGGTGGATCGCCTCGGCGAACAGGTTGGCCACCGAGCGCACGCGCAGTTCCGGCCACGCCGACGTCGGCGGCGGCACGGTGTCGGTCGTGACGACCTCCTCGACGAGGTCCAGTCCACGCAACCTGGCCACGGCGGGGCCGGCGAACAGCCCGTGCGTACAGGCGATGGACACGGCCGGGCAGCCCTCGGTGCGGAGTCGCTCAACGAGTTGGATGACCGAACCGCCAGTGGCGATCTCGTCGTCGAGCACGATCGCCCTGCGGCCAGCGACATCGCCGACGATGGCGTCGATGACGACGCGATCGTCGGCCAGCCGCTGTTTGCTCCCGGCGGCGACCGGCACGCCGAGCAGCCGCGCGAACTGGGTGGCCGTCTTGGCGTTGCCCAGATCGGGGG
>JALZMG010000537.1 GCA_030858325.1 Actinomycetota bacterium
CGCGTAACCTGCCGGGCGCGATCGCCGCTGGTGCGGTCCTCGCCGCGTTGTTCATCGCCGCCACGATGTGGCGGCCGGTCGGCGTGCTCGTCCTGATCACGCTGATCCTCGGCGTCGCCGGTTTCGAGTACTTCGGCACGGTCACGGAGAAGGGCTACCGCCCGGCCGTGGCCCCCGGCCTGGCCGCCGTGGTGGCCGCCCCGCTCGCTGCGTACTGGGTCGGTGACACGGCGCTGCCGCTCGTCGTCGCCCTCGCCTTTGTCGCCGGCTCGCTCGGGTTCATCGGCGCGACCAGCGTCGAGTCCGGCCCGCTGCCGAACATGGCCGTCACGACGCTCGGCGTGGTCTGGATCGGAGTCCTCGGCTCGTTCGCCGCGCTGATCGTGGCGTGGTCCAACCTCGGCGGAGGCAACCCGCTCGGTACGGACACGCTCTTCCTCGTCGTGCTCGGTGTCGTCGCCAACGACATCGGCGCCCTGGCCCTCGGGTCGGCCGTCGGCAAGACGCCGATCAGGGCGTGGATCAGCCCGGCGAAGACGCTGGAAGGGTTGATCGGCGGGACCATCGCCACCATCGCCACGATGTTCGTGTTCGGCCTCATCGACCAGAGCACGACGTGGACGGAGACGTCGGACCTGTTGATCCTCGGCGTCGTCATCGCCGTCATGGCCCCGCTCGGCGACCTCACCGAGAGCATGTTCAAGCGCAACCTCGACGTGAAGGACTTCGGCACGGTCCTGACGGGCCACGGCGGCGTGCTCGACCGCTTCGACTCGTTCCTCTTCGTCCTGCCGTCGGCGTACTACCTGACGCTGCTGCTCGACGTCGGCTTCGGCTGAGCTTGCGCGTCGCCATCGCCGGCTCGTCCGGTTCCATCGGGACGCAGACGCTCGACGTCATCAGGGCCGAGGGCGGCGAGTACGAGGTTGTCGCGCTCGGCGTGTCCTCGTCGGTCGACGTGCTCATCGAACAGGCCGAGGAGTTCCGACCCCGCCTCGTCGCCGTTGGTGACGGCGCCCGGCGGGCCGAGGTCGCCGCGGCCCTGCCGTTCGCCACCGTCGTCGACGACCTCGCCGACCTCATCGAGGCGGCCGACGTCGTCGTCAACGCCGTGGTCGGCTTCGCCGGTCTGCCCGTGACGACGGCCACGCTGCGCGCCGGCAAGCGGCTGGCGCTGGCCAACAAGGAGAGCCTCATCGCCGCCGGGCCGGTCGTCGCCCCGCTGCGGGCGACGCCTGGTGCCGAGTTGGTGCCGGTCGACAGCGAGCACTGCGCCGTCCATCAGAGCCTGCGGTCCTCTGCCGATCCGGGGCGGGAGGTGGCGCGCCTGTTGATCACGGCGAGCGGCGGTCCGTTCCGCGGTCGTCGCGTCGAGGACCTGGCGGCGGTGACGGTGGAGCAGGCGCTGGCCCATCCCACGTGGTCGATGGGCCCGAAGATCACGATCGACTCGAGCACGCTGATGAACAAGGGGCTGGAGGTGATCGAGGCCCACGAGCTGTTCGCCACGCCGTACGACTCCATCGAGGTCGTCGTCCACCCGCAGTCGGTGGTCCACTCGATGGTCGAGTTCACGGACGGCTCGACGATCGCCCAGCTCAGCCTGCCCGACATGCGCCTGCCGATCGGCTATGCGTTGGCCTTCCCGCACCGGCTACGGACGCCGTTCGGGCGCATCGACTGGGCGCGCGTCGGCCGCCTCGATTTCGAGCTGCCGGACCTGGCGACGTTCCGCTGCCTGGCGCTGGCCTACCAGGCCGGACGGGCGGGTGGGACGGCTCCGGCAACACTGAGCGCGGCGAACGAGGTCGCCGTCGAGGCGTTCCTCGCTGGGCGGTTGCGCTGGGATCAGATCGCCGACGTGTGCAACGGCGTCCTGGACAGGCATGATGAATGGGTGCCGGCGAGCGTCGAGGACGTCGTGGCGGCCGACGAGGTGGCGAGGGCCGCGGCGACGAAGCTGGTACAGGACGTGAGTGACCGATGACGACGAAGTTCGACCGATTCCGTGGCGAGGTGATGGCCGGCGGCTCCGTGACGGAGCGCCCCGTCCCCGCGCCCGGCCAGGAGGGTGACGGCGACGTGCCCGAGGCGTCGGTACCGGGGCGCATCGCCGGGCTCGCCTTCCTCGGGCTGTTCGGCTGGCTCGCCGCGGTCAACGGGTGGATGTTCCTGTTCGTGATCGGCGTGCTCGTGTCGGTCTTTCTCCACGAGGCGGGGCACTACCTCACGGCCCGGCTGACGGGGATGAAAGCGACGCAGTTCTTCATCGGCTTCGGTCCTCGCCTGTGGAGCTTCCAGCGGGGCGAGACGGAGTTCGGGGTACGGCTGCTGCCGCTCGGCGCGTTCGTCCGGATCATCGGCATGAACAACATCGACGAGGTCCCCCCGGAGGATGAGGAGCGAACGTACCGGCGCAAAACCTTTCCCCGCCGGCTGCTCGTCATCTCCGCCGGGTCGCTGATGCACCTGGTGCTCGCCATCGTGTTGTTCTTCGCCGTCTTCGCCGCCCGTGGCGAGCTCGTCGCGGGGGTCGGTGCCGAGGTTGGCGTAGTCGTCGAGAACGGGCCGGCCGACGTGGCCGGGATCCGCTCCGGGGATGTGATCGTGGCCGTCGACGGTGTGGCCGTCGAGGAGGCGACCGAGCTCGGCCCGCTCGTGCGCTCTTACGAGCCGGGCGACGACGTGGCGATCGAGCTGATTCGCGACGGCGCGCCGTTGACGATCGAGACGGGCCTCGGCGCGAACACGACCGTCCCCGCCGATGACGAGCTGTTCGGGTCGGCGCTGCTCGGTGTGTCGAGCGGTGGCGTCGCCGAGTGGCAGGAGATGTCGCTCGGCGCGGCCGCCACGTCCAGTGTGACGGAGCTGTTCCCGTCAACGTGGGAGTCGGTGAAGGGCGTTGTCAAGGTGCTCAACCCGGTCAACGTCCTCGACCACTTGACGGGTCGGACCGACGACCTGGCGACGCGCCCGACGACGCTGGTCGGCGTCACCCAGGTCAGTGGGGCGCTCGGCAACGCCGAGGGCGTCATCGGGGTGCTCTACCTGCTCGCCGCGCTGAACGTGTTCGTCGCCGTGTTCAACATGTTCCCGCTGCTGCCGCTCGACGGCGGTCACGCCGCCGTTGCCGCCTACGAACGCATCCGCGAGGGTCGTAGTGGGCGCCGCTACTTCGCCGACGTGAACAAGCTGATGCCGTTCGCGATGGGCGTCATCGTCGTGCTGCTCGTGCTGTTCATGTCGGGGCTGTATCTCGACCTGACGGACTCGCTCGGCTGATGCAGACCGGCACAGTCGAATCCCGCAGGGCGACGCGCCAGATCCACGTCGGCTCGGTCGCCGTCGGTGGCGATGCGCCTGTCTCCGTGCAGTCGATGACCATCACCAAGACGGCCGACGTCGAGGGCACGCTGCAGCAGATCTACGCGCTTGCCGCAGCAGGGTGCGACATCGTCCGTTGCACGTGCAACGAGACAGAGGCGGCGGAGGGGCTGGCGCAGATCGTGCCCCGATCGCCCGTGCCGATCATCGCCGACATCCACCACCAGTACCGCATGGCGCTGGCGGCGATGGAGGCCGGCGTGCAAGGGCTGCGGCTCAACCCCGGCAACATCCGCAAGCCCGAGCACATCAAGGCCGTCGCCGCCGAGGCCAGGGACCGCCAGGTGCCGATCCGCATCGGCGTCAACGGCGGCTCCCTCGACCCTGCGCTGTACGCCAGGCACGGCGGCGTCACGCCCGAGGCGATGGTCGCGTCGGCGCAGCAGGAGCTGGCGTACTTTGACGAGGTCGGCTTCGACCTCGTCAAGATTTCGGTCAAGGCGTCCAGCGTGCCGCTGATGGTCGAGGCCTACCGCCAGCTGTCAGCGGTCACCGACCACCCGCTGCACCTCGGCGTGACGGAGGCGGGGCCGCCGCCGGCCGGGCTGATCAAGGGCACGGCGGGGCTGGCCACGTTGTTGCTGGAGGGCATCGGCGACACGATCCGCTATTCGTTGACGGCAGATCCGGTCGAGGAGGCGCGTGCCGGTCGCCAGCTGCTGGAGGCGCTGGGGCTGCGCGAGCGCAAGAACGTCGACCTGATCGCCTGCCCGTCGTGTGGCCGGGCGGAGATCGACGTGATCGACGTCGCCGAGCGGGCGATGAAGGCGTTCGGCGAGCGTCAGTTGCCCCTGCAGGTGGCCATCATGGGTTGTGTCGTCAACGGGCCCGGCGAGGCCAGGGAGGCGGACCTCGGCATCGCCGCCGGCAACAAGCGCGGTCACCTCTTCGTCAAGGGCCGCAACATCGCCGTCGTGCCGGAAGACGAGATGGTCGAGTCGCTGGTCGAGTGGGCGGAGTTCATCAACGAGCACGGCATCGACGCGGCCATCGCCAAGGCCGACACCGCCCTGGCCGAGCGGGAGGCGGCCAAGGACCGCAACGCACTGCTCGCCGCCCAAGGCGACGACGCCAACCACGCCAACGAGAAGATCGTCGAGATCCGCAAGACCACCAACGTCTCCTGACGCGTCCAATGCCCCCATCCGAGTGTTGAACGCCGTAGGAGTGTTGGACGCCGGGACGTCCCCACGTCCAACTCTCGACGCCCGCGCCGCCCGTGGCGTCAGTCGGCCGCCGTCGTGGCGACGTAGGCGGTGACACCGGCGGCGACGTCGAGCGCGTGGCCGGGGGCGAGGTAGCCGGTGTCCCCGGCGCTGGTGACGACGAGCTCGTGCGCCGCGGACACGTGTCGGGCAGGGCCGACGAGACGCAGCAGGCGAATCGGCGTGTTGTCGAGCGCGTACTCGTCGACGGCCGGGCGGACCGGATCCGCCAGCGGTGTCGCGTCGAGCACGGTCAGCAGGTCGTCGACGTCGACGGGCTTGTCGGTCAAGCCGCCGCGCACGACGTTGTCGCTGGCACCCATCAGCTCGATGCCGGCGCCGCCGAGGTAGGCGTGCAGGTTGCCGGGCCCGAGGAACATGGCTTCGCCGGGGGCCAGCTGCACGTGACTCAGCAGCAGCGTGGCGACGACGCTCGGGTCGCCGGGGTAG
>JALZMG010000546.1 GCA_030858325.1 Actinomycetota bacterium
CCCCCGAACCGGCCAAGCGGACGGCCCGCAAGCGCGCCGCGACACAGGAGCCGGCCGCAGCGGTGGCGGACACGCCGGTGAAGAAGGCCTCAGGCCGGAAGCGGGCGGCGAAGAAGACGGCACCAGAGACGACTGTGGCGCCATCTCCGGCCGCGGACGCGGCGCCGGCGCCGACGAAGCAGGCGGCCAAGCGCTCGACGAGAGCCGTCAAGCAGGCGGTGACGCAGACGTCCCCAGCCGCGTCCGCCGGCGAGCCCGACGCGCCGGTGACGCCGAGACGGCGCACGCGCAAGGCCACGGCGAGTGCCAGCGCTGTACCTCCCACCACGACGACGAAGCCGAGAAAGGCGACGAGGGCTACCACAGCGAAGAAGGCGACGACGGCGAAGAAGGCGACGCGATCGAGCTCGGCGCGCGCGGCTGGGTCCGAGGCAGCCGGTTGATGCGCTTCGCCACGTGGAACGTCAACTCGCTGAACGTCCGTCAGGAACGCGTCGAGAGCTGGCTGGCCGACGTCCGTCCGGACGTCGTGTGCATGCAGGAGACAAAGCTCGCCGACGCCGCGTTCCCGCAGTTGACGTTCGAGGCAGCCGGGTTCTCCGCTGCCCATCACGGTGAGGGACGCTGGAACGGCGTCGCCGTCTTGTCGCGACGCGGGCTGGACGATGTCTCGTTCGGGTTCGCCGACGACGACGAGCCCGACGTCGAGGCCCGGCTGATGACGGCGCGCTGCGCCGGAATCACCATCGTCAACGTGTACGTGCCCAACGGCAGGGCGCTCGACGCCGAGCACTACCAGTACAAGTTGCGCTGGCTCGATCGCCTGGTCCGCCACGTCGACGTCGTCAGCGACGGAGGGTCTCGGCCCCTCCTCGTCGCCGGCGACTTCAACATCGTGCCGGCCGACGTCGACGTCTACGATCCGGTCGCGTTCGAAGGCGAGACGCATGTCAGCGCTCCCGAGCGGGATCGCCTGGCCGCACTGCAGGCGTGCGGGTTGACCGACGTGTTCCGCCACGTCCATCCCGACGCCACGAGCGTCTACTCGTGGTGGGACTACCGGCGCGGGGACTTCCACCAGGGCCGGGGCATGCGCATCGACCTCGTCCTGGCCTCGCCCGATGTGACATCACGCGTCGAGTGGTGCGTGATCGACCGCAACGCCCGCAAGGGTCAGCAACCGAGCGACCACGCCCCCGTCATCGTCGACCTCGCCGACTAGTTCGGCCCCCCGAGCGCGGCGCGCACGGCGGCGAAGAGGCGAGCGGCGGTCAGCTCACCGAAGCCGGTGGCCGCGGCCAGTTCGCCGGAGGTCATCGGGTCGGCCGCGACGATCGCCGTCAGCTGCGCGTCGGTGCACAGCTCGTCGGGCAACACGCCGGCCCCTCGTGCCGCCGCGTCGCGCCAGTGGCGAAGGCTCTCGAGGCGCGGATCCGGAGGTTGCCGGGGGCGGCGCAGTTCGCTCGGGATCGCCGCCACCGGTTCCGGCCCGCTGTCCAAACCCACGAGGAACGGGCTGATGCGCCGCCCGTAATTGCCCCTGCGCGCCGCCCACGTGACGACGAGGTGGTCAGTGGCCCGCGTCAGCGCGACGTGGAGCAGGCGTGCCTCCTCCTCCTTGCCGCCGATCGTCGTGGCGCTGCGGTGCGGCACGAGCCCCGTCTCCGCTCCGGTGACGACGACGGTGTTCCACTCCCGGCCCTTGGCCGCGTGGAACGTCAGCACCTCGACGCCGCGGGTATCCGCGCCGTCGGAGAACGGACTGGTCGTGGCGATCCACGTTCGCAGGCCGGCCCCGTCACCGAACGGATGCTCGCGCAGGTACTCGAGAACCGCTGCGGCCACGCGCCGCGCCGCCTCCTGCATGGCGGCCGTCTCGTCGGTCTCGGCGGTCGCCGCCGGCTCGAAGTTGTCGGTCGCCCACTCTCGCAACCGGTGCGATGAGGGTTGCAGTGTGGCCGCCCGTACCATTGCGGCCAGCGGGGTGCCCGGGACAATCGCCTGGCGCCGGACGGGTAGGTGCGCAGCCTCGAGCGCGCGCACGAGGCGGGGCAGCTGGGCGTTCGTTCGCGCCAGCACGGCGACGTGGCCGTTCCGGGCGAGGCCGGGATCGAGTGTGCGCACGAGCCGGGCGACGTGGGCGGCCTCGTCGTCGGCGTCGGCCGTGGCGCGGATCTCGATCGGTCGTCCATCGGCCCGCCCGCTGACGGAGTCGGCCGGCTGCTCCGTCACGCGCAGCACGTGCATTCCGGCGGCCACGATCTGTGGCGTCGAGCGATGGTTCGTCGGCAGGTGGATCACTTCGACACCCGAGAAGCGCGAGGAGATGTCGGTCAACAGCGTCGGGTCCGAACCGTTGAACCCGTAGATCGCCTGCGTCGGGTCGCCGACGAGGAACAGGTCGTCGCGGCCCCCGGCGAGCAGTCGCAGCAGTCGGTGCTGGACAGGGTTGAGGTCCTGGGCCTCGTCGACGAGCAGGTGTCGGAAGCGCCAGCGCACACCGTCGGCCCAGTCGGGATCGTGATCCAGCTCGGCCACCGTCAGCGACAGCAGGTCGTCGAGGTCGATCACGCCGCGACGCCGTTTCAACTGCTCGTATGCGCCGATGGCGGCGGCGATGCGCTCGGACGGGACCGCCGTCGAGCGCCGCGCATCGCGCGCTGCGATCACGTAGCGCCCGGCGGTCACACCACGGGCCGCGGCCCACTCGACCTCCGGCGCGAGTACGGCGACGGGATCTCCATCGGCGATGTCGTGCAGCAGTCGGTGGCGGTCGTCGACGATCTTCGGGATCGGCCGGCCGAGGTCCTGCCAGCGCTGGTGCAGCACGTCGCGGGCGACGGCGTGGAACGTTCCGGCGGTGACGGGCTCGCGCATCCCGAGGCGACGCAGCCGGCGGCGCAGCTCGCCGGCTGCCTCACGCGTAAACGTCAGCGCCAGCGTGTGGCGGGCGTCGGCCGACCCGGTGACGACGCGATGGGCGATGCGCCGGGTCAGGACCCTCGTCTTGCCGGCGCCGGCGGAGGCGATGACGGCGACGAGCGTGGACGGCGTGGTGACGGCGGCCAGCTGGGCGTCGTCGAGCGCAGCCAACAGCGCTGCCCCACGTTCGTCCGCGAGGTCGTGCACCTGATCACGCTATTGACCCGGCGGGTACTGTGCGGCCATGCCGTACCCGAAGAAGCTGCTCAACGATTTCGAGACCATGGCGCTCGATCTCCACCCGCACTGGTGGTACTTCGCCGAGGCTGCGTTCGCACTGGCGGCCTCGATCATCCTCGGGATCGTCGTGCTCGCCTTGGACGGAGCGTCGTGGATCCGCTGGGTCGTGCTCGCGCTCATCGTGATCAGCGCCGGATGGCTGCTCGCCAAGTACGTTCGCTGGCGGACGACGAACTTCGTGATCACCAGCGACCGCGTCATCTTCCGCCACGGCGTGATCGCCAAGAGCGGTATCGAGATCCCGCTCGAGCGGGTCAACAGCGTGCACTTCAACCAGAGCATCTTCGAGCGGATGGTCGGTGCCGGCGACCTGCTGATCGAGTCCGGTGCCGAGGAGGGCCAGCAGCGCTTCAGCGACATCAAGAACCCCGATCGCGTGCAGAACCTGATTCATTCCCAGATGGAGGTCAACCAGACGAACATGTACGGCGGGCGGGGCGGGTCGGCGCCGACGGACATCGCCACGCAGCTGGAGAAGCTGGAAGGGCTGCGTGATCGCGGTGCGCTATCGGGGGAGGACTTCGAGGCGCAGAAGCGACGACTGCTCGACGGGTGACGCGCCTCGTCAGGGTCGTCAGCCTCGTCCCGTCGGCGACGGAGACGCTGCTCGCGCTCGGCGCCGGTGTGGTCGCCTGCACCAAGTACTGCGAACAGCCGTCGCTCCCGCACGTCGGGGGCACGAAGAACCCCGACATCGGAGCCATCGTCGGGCTCACTCCCGATCTCGTCGTCGTCGACGAGGAGGAGAATCGCCGGGAGGACGCCGGTGCGCTGCGGGCCGCGGGCCTCGAACTCGTCGTGACCGCGGTCCGCGACGTGCGTGGCGGTCGCAACGTCGTCGGGCGGCTGGCGCGCCACTGTGCGGTCACGCCGCCTCAGCCGCCTCCGTCGGCGCCGGTCGACGACGCCCTCCGCGCCGTTCACCTCAGCGCGTTCGTCCCGATCTGGCGCCGCCCGTGGATGTCGATCAACGCCGACACCTACGGCGCATCCGTACTCGCCCACGCCGGCGTCGGTCTCGTCACGGCCGGCGACGAGGGTCGCTATCCGGCGGTGGAACTGGCCGCTCTCGCCGGCACCGAGCCCGATCTCGTGCTCGTGCCCAGCGAGCCCTACGCGTTCGGCGACGCGCACGTGGCCGAGCTGGCCGCGCACTTCCCGCGCGCACGCGTCGTCCGCATCGACGGCAAGGACCTGTTCTGGTG
>JALZMG010000015.1 GCA_030858325.1 Actinomycetota bacterium
CGGCCGGCGAGACCGACTTCGAGCATTGAGAGTGCGAACGCGGGCGATCAGCTCTCGGTGGTTTCGGTCGTCCCGGTCGTGCCCCCGGCCGTCGCGGCCGCCGTCTCCGTGGTCGCACCGCCTTCACCCACGAGCGCCTCGAGCGCCTGCTGGGCGCCGATGGCCAGCGGGATCGGTCCGGTCTCGAGTGCCAAAGCCGGATCGAGCTCGCTCGCGGCTGGATGGACGGACGCCAGGGTGTCGACGTTGCTCCAGATCAGGTTCGTGATCGCGCAGGCGTTGTTCGCCGGGAAGTCGTCGCGCACCAGGAGCACGTTGGGCACGACCATCGTCGGCACGTCGGCGTCGAGGTCGTACGTGTCGGCCGTGATCACACCCTCCTGGTAGACCTCGTTGATCTCCTGCATCGCCGGCAGCAGCGGCGTGACGTCGAGGAACGACACGTCGCCGGCGGTCGTCGAGAGCAGGTCGGTCACGGCCGCCGTGGGCAGGCCGCCCGACCAGAAGAACCCGTCGATCGAGCCGTCGCGCATCCCGTCGATCGTCGCCGTCAGATCGAGCCGCTGCGCGTCGACGTCGTCGTCGATGTCGAGACCAGCCGCTCCGAGGAGACGGGTGGCGATCACCTCGGTCCCCGAGTTGGGCGAGCCGGTCGAGATCGCGTGGCCGGCCATGTCCTCGACCGATTCGATCTCGGCGTCGTTCCGCACGATGACGTGCGTGTAGTTGGTGTGGATCCGGCCGAGTGCCTGCACCTGCTGGGGCTCGTCGAACGAGGCGGTACCGGCGACGGCGTCGCTGGCGGTGTCGGCGAGCGAGAAGGCGATGTCATAGTCGCCGGCCACGAGCTGCTCGATGTTCTGCACCGAGGCACCGGTCTCGGCGGCGGTCGCGCGGATCGGGGTGTCGTCGGAGATCAGGCTGGCGATGCCGCCGCCCAGCACGAAGTAGACACCGGTGCTGTTGCCGGTGGCGATCGTGATGCGTCCCTCCTCGGCCTCACACGTCACCGGTTCCGCGGCCGTACCGGTTGAGGTGGCGTCGCTCGCCGGCTCACTGCCGTCGGGGGTCGTGGTCGCGGCGGCGCTCGCCGCGATCGTCGCTGTCAGCGCGATCGCCGTCAGCGACGCGATCGACGCGTGGCGGAGACGGCGGGTGGTCGTGTTGGTCATGGGGATCCCTCCATAATTGATGTTGCGGTCTTGGACGTGTGGGCGATCGGTGTCGTGGGAATGGTCGCACGCCGGCGCCGGGCCACGTGCACGGCGACCGCAACGGCGAAACAGGTCGAGCCGATCCCGATCGAGACCGGCTCGAGGTAGAGCAGCAACGCCGCCGCCGGCACGCAGAGGGCGCGCTCGAGCGGCCGGGCGGGACCGAGGATCCATCCGCCTGTGACGACGGCCAGCGCGGCGACGGCGACGGCCGACACGAGCGTCACCCACGCGGTCGACCACAAACCGTCGCGGCCGAGCAGGTGCGCGCCGTTGGCCGAGATCACGAACGCGATCGGCACGAGGAACGCGGGCAGCGTGTACTTCGCGGTCTGGACCATCGTGCGCATGACGTTGCCGCCGGTGACCGCCGCCGCGCCGACGGCGGCGAGCGCGGTCGGCGGGGAGACCTCCGAGAGCACGGAGAAGTAGAAGATGAACATCGCGACGGCCGGGCCCTCGACGCCGAGCCCCTGCAGTGCCGGGCCGATGATGACCCACGAGATGATGAACGAGGCGGTGACCGGCACCGCGAGGCCGAGCACGAGGATTGCGATCGCCGAGAACACGGTGGTGAGTACGAGGACCGCCGTCGGGTTCGTCGTCATCGCCTCGGCGCCGTCGATGAGCAGGTCGGCGAGGCTCTGGCCGAGGCCGGTCTTCACGATCACGGACGTGATGATCCCCGCGGCGGCGCACACGGCAGCAATCGGGAGGGCCGAGCGGATGCCGACCGCGAGCGCGCGGTAGAGCTCGAGCGCGTAGCCCCGCAGCGCGGCCGGGACCGGCTGCCGTACTGCGTCGTCGTCGAACGGGTTGCGGCGCGACACGATGCGTTCGAGGAGTCCGAACAGGGCGGCGACGATCGTCGCGTACACCACGGCCTTGAACGGCGGGATGTCGCGGGCGAGGAACAGCACGATGACCCCGAGCGACAGGAAGTGGTAGCCGAACCGCCGCAGCAGCCACCATGCGCTCTGGCGCGACACGTCGACCGCCTCGGCCCCGAAGCGTCGGGCGTCGACCTCCACCGCGAGCGCGATGCCCAGGTAGAACAACAGGGTCGGGGCAGTCGCCCAGACGAGCACGTCGAGATAGGACACCGACAGATACTCGGCGATGATGAACG
>JALZMG010000010.1 GCA_030858325.1 Actinomycetota bacterium
GGCTGTCGGCTTCGACGAGCTGGCGCCCGGCACCTTCGAGCGCGGCCGCCACGGCCTCGTCACGGCGGCGGCCGTACACGCAGACGTCCTGGGCGCGCAAGACCGTCGCGCAGTCGTACTCGGCCGCCAGTGCCGGGACGACCTCGGACGGAACGCCGTGGCGGGTCACGAGCCCACCGCCCAGTGCCTCGTCCAACTCGGCGAGGCAGCGAGCCAGGAACCAGCGCCGGTTCGGACCGGACGGCTCCCACAGCGCGTCGTCGAGGACGAAAACGGCGAGCACGGCAACGTTGCCTGCGCGGGCGGCGTCCACGGCGGCGACCAGCGTGTGGTTGTCAGCCAGCCGCAGGTCCCTGCGGAACCACATCATCGAGTTGGGCACGCCGCGTCCTGTGCCCGCCGCGACCGTCGTGCAATCCCGCCGGGTCTGCGCCTGGCGACGCGTCCGGCGTCGGCGACCGCACGCCGAGGAGAAGACCTCTTGGAGCAAGTGAGAGCCGAGAGCGGCGACGGGTCCGATCGTCGCGCCCAGCCGAACTGGGCGCGGATCGTGAAAACGGAGGAACGAGGCGCGATCTGTAAACCCGTCGCACGACTCGGCACCCGCCCGCTTCAAGAGCTCTTCATCATCACCCGCGCGCGACGTGGGGCCCGGCGGACTCACTGGGCACCGCGCGCTGGGCCGCAGCGCGTCGCTGGCGCTCAGGCGTCGGGGGCGAGGCGGACGATCGCCGCGGCGGCCTTGTACGCCGCCTCGGCTGGGCCGATCTCGTCGGGGCGCAGCAGGTTGGCCATGATCCGCAGCACCCACTCCATCAGCGACCGGCTGTGCATCCCCGCGCGGGTCAGTTCGCGCATCAGCAGTGGCCGGCCGATGACACGGGCGAACAGGCGGGCCACCTTGAAGTACTGGCCGTATTCGTCGTCGAGCAGCTTCGGGTAGCGCTGCAGCGCCGTCGCATCGTCGTCGGCCAGCGCTTCGTGGACGACGTCGGCGGCCATGCGCGCCGTCTCGTAGGCGTAGTCGATGCCCTCGCCGTTGAACGGGTTGACGCTGCCGGCAGCGTCGCCGATGACGAGGTACGTGGGGCCGGCCTTCGGCCCGACGGAGCCGCCCATCGGGATCCGGCCGCTCGTCGCCCGGCACTCCGGCCGGTCCGGGTCGATCTGCCAGCGGTCGGCGATCTGATGGGCGTAGGCGTCGAGGAGGTGGGTGGTGTTGACGCTCTTGAAGTCGCGAAACGTCGACAGCAGGCCGACGCCGATGTTCACCGTGCCGTCGCCGACCGGAAAGATCCAGCCGTAGCCGGGCATCGGGTTGCCGTTGCGATCCTTGACGTCGAGCGCGGACTCGATCCACGGATCGGCGTGGCGTGGCGTCTCCCAGTACGTGCGGATGGCGGTGCCATACGGCCACTCGCGTGTGCGGAACGTCCCGAGCGCCCGCCCGAAGCGGCTGTTGGCCCCGTCGGCGACGATCGTGAACTCGGCCCGCACGTCACGCGTGGTCGTCGTGCCATCGGCGGCGGCGACACCGACGGTGGCACCGCGCACGAAGCCTCGGTCAACGAGCGGATGCAGTGCCTCGTGTCCTTGCAGCACGGTCGCTCCCGCCCGTTGCGCGTTCTCGGCGACGATGCGGTCGAGGTCGCGGCGGCGTACGACATAGCCGTGGTCCGGGTACACAGGGTGGTCGGGCCACTCCAGCTCGAGCTCCCTGCCCATGCCTGTCGCCCGCAGGCCGTGGTAGCGGTGGAACTGCGCCAGCTCACCGGTCAGGCCCATGTCGTCGAGCTGCTTGACGGCGCGCGGCGTCAGGCCGTCGCCGCACGTCTTTTCGCGCGGGAACGACTTCTTCTCGACGATGGTCACGGCGTGACCGTGGCGGGCCAACCAGTACGCCGCGGCCGCGCCGGCCGGTCCACCGCCGACGACGAGCACGTCCGTGACGAGGTCGTCGTCACCTGCGCGCGTGTCGACGCCGTCCGCCGGCACCGTCGTCGTGGCCCTCACTCGCCGGGCGGCGATCCCTCGGCGGGTTCCTCGCCGATGGGGATGATCTCGATCGATTCGCCGTCTGCGCCGACGATGTCCTCCTCGGCCAGTTCGGCGAGCGTCATACCGCCTTCGAGTGCAGCGAACAGCGGAGCTTCCTCCGAGCACCAGTTCTCGTACTCCTCGATGAACTCCTCGGCCGTCGGGTCGGCGCCGCCGAGCGTGTAGCGCTCGTGACAGACGACGGCGAGGATCTCCTCGTCGGTGAGGTCCCCACCCTGCTTGGGCATGTTCCCGAACGAGGCGGTCAAGTGCGGTCCGCCCTCACGTTCGGGGTTGCCGTAGTTGGCGATGCCGGCGAGCTGGTAATCGGCGGTGCCGAAGTACACGAACCGCAGCTGATCTTCGATGTGCGGGAACGTCGCCACCACTTCGCCCTGGCTGATCTGGCGGCCGACGCCACCGCCGCCGTCGGCGCCGTGGCACGACGAGCACGACCCATAGACCTCCGCGCCTTCACCAAGCGGGCCGGCGACGATTTCGGAAGCCTCGGTCAGCGAGCGCACGTACATGAAGCCCCAGATCGGCATCAGGCTCAACGCGGCCATCGCCCAATACGGGATCTTCCCTCGCGACTTGGCCGCGGCGACATACGGCGGGTCGGGCTTCGGCGGCGGTGCTGGTGG
>JALZMG010000029.1 GCA_030858325.1 Actinomycetota bacterium
GAGCGCAGCGAGCCTGCGGCGGATGGCCGGGTCGGCGACGACGGCTACGCGCCACGGCTGGCGGTTGCCGCCGCTCGGGGCGAAGCGGGCGTCGTCGAGCATCTGGTGGACGGCGGCGTCGGTGACGGGCTCGGCGGTGAAGCGACGCACCGCGCCGGTCGTGCGCAACGGCGGGAGCAGGTCCATGGCTGGCGACCCTACGCGGCCGCGGATGCCGTCAGGCGTTGGCCACCTTCTGGCGGACGATGTTGAGTGCCGAGCCGGCCTTGAACCACTCGACCTGCTCGGGGCTGAACGTGTGGCTGGCCTCGAACTCGATCGTCGACCCATCCGGCTTGACGATGCGGCAGCGCACGTTGCGTCCGGGGACGGGAGGCAGGTCGAGCACGTCGATGCGGTCGTCCTCGCCGATCTCGTCGTAGGTCGCCGGGTCGACAAATGTCAGCGGGACGAGCCCCTGCTTCTTGGCGTTCGTCTCGTGGATGCGGGCGAAGCTGCGGGCGAAGATGACGAGCCCGCCACGGAAGCGCGGCTCCATCGCCGCGTGCTCGCGCGACGAGCCCTCGCCGTAGTTGCGATCACCGACCGCACACCACCGCACGCCCTGCTCGCCGTAGCGCTTGGCGATCTCCGGGAATGGGCGCGTCGCGCCGTCGGTGACGTCCTTGCCCTCGCCCGTCGCGCCGCTGAACGCGTTGACGACGCCGAGGAAGAGGTTGCCGGAGATGTTCTCCAGATGGCCGCGGTACTTCAACCACGGCCCGGCCGCCGAGATGTGGTCCGTCGTGCACTTGCCCTTGGCCGTCATCAGGACGGCCAGGCCCTCGTAGTCGTCGCCGTCCCAAGCGGGGAACGGTTCGAGCAGTTGCAGGCGGTCGCTCCCCGGATCGACGACGACCTCGACGCCCGAGCCGTCCTCCGGCGGCGCGGTGAACGTGTCCTCGCCGGCGTCGTAGCCGCGGTCGGGCAGCACCTCGCCGACGGGAGCGTCGAGCGTGACCTCTGTCCCGTCCGGCGCCGTCAGGGTGTCGGTCGTGGGATCGAAGTCCAGCCGGCCGGCCAGCGCCAGCGCCATCACCGTGTCCGGCGACGTGACGAACGCCAGCGTCTTCGCCGAGCCGTCGTTGCGCTTGGGGAAGTTGCGGTTGTAGGAGTTGACGATCGTGTTCGGCCGACCGGTCAGGCTCTCGGGCCGTGACCACTGCCCGATGCACGGGCCGCAGGCGTTGGCCAGCACGGTGGCGCCGACCGCTTCGAGGTCGGCGAGCAGCCCGTCGCGCTCGATCGTCGCCCGGATCTGCTCGGAACCGGGTGTGACCAGCAACTCTGTCTTCGCCGTCAGTCCCTTCGCCGCGGCCTGCCTGGCGATCGACGCGGCACGCGTGATGTCCTCGTAGGACGAGTTCGTGCACGAGCCGATCAGCGCGGACGAAATCTCGAGCGGCCAGTCGTTCTCGGCGGCGGCCCGCCCGACGGCGGCGCCGACCCAGTGGGCACGGTCGGGGGAGTGCGGGCCGTTGATGAGTGGCTTCAGCTCGTCGAGGTCGATCTCGATCAGCTGGTCGTAGAACGCGCCCTCATCGGGCCGCAGGTGCTCGGCGACGGCGTCGGCGGCGTCGGCGATCGCCTCTCGACCGGTGGCCTTGAGGTAGGCGGCCATGTTGGCGTCGTATGGGAACAGCGACGTCGTCGCGCCGATCTCGGCGCCCATGTTGCAGATCGTCCCCTTGCCGGTGGCCGAGATCGAGTCGGCGCCGGGACCGTGGTACTCGATGATCGCACCCGTTCCGCCCTCGACGGTCAGCACGCGGGCGACCTCCAAGATGACGTCTTTCGGGCTCGACCAGCCAGACAGCGTGCCCGTCAACTGCACGCCGATGACCGTGGGCCAGCGGACGTTGAACGGGAAGCCCGTCATCACGTCGACGGCATCGGCTCCGCCGACACCGATGGCGACCATGCCCAGCCCGCCCGCATTGGGCGTGTGCGAGTCGGTGCCGATCATCATCCCGCCGGGGAAGGCGTAGTTCTCGAGCACGACCTGGTGGATGATGCCGCTGCCCGGCCCCCAGAAGCCGATGTCGTACTTCGCCGACACGGAACGCAGGAACTCGTACACCTCCTGGTTCGTGTCGATGGCGACACCGAGGTCGATCGAGGCGCCGACCTTGGCCTGGATGAGGTGGTCGCAGTGGACCGTGGACGGCACGGCGACCGACGCCAGGCCCGCCGTCATGAACTGCAGCAACGCCATCTGCGCCGTGGCGTCCTGCATGGCCACGCGGTCGGGGCGGAAGTCGGCATAGGACTCGCCGCGCACCATCTCCTGGTTGGCTGCGTCGCTGAGGTGGTTGATCAGGATCTTCTCGGTCAGCGTCAGCGGCCGACCGAGGCGCTCGCCGCCGGCGGCAAGGCGCTCGCCGAGCGTGGCGTAGACGTCCGTGACGAGTTCGATGGGGGTGGACGCGCTGGCGGTCATCGGCGGTGCACCTTTCGTGAGCGGAAGGACTTGCGTTCGGAGGCGATGTAGACAACTCTAATACAAGTGGACCGCCCTCCCAAACCGGCAACGTCGAGATGGCTCGCCATCGACCACGTCCAGCTGGCCATGCCGGTCGGGGCCGAGGAGGCAGCGAGGGCGTTCTATGCGGACGAACTCGGGCTCGTCGAGGTGCCCAAGCCGGCGGCGCTGGTCGGGCGTGGAGGATGCTGGTTCGAGGCCGGGGCGGTACGCCTGCACCTCGGCGTCGAGGACGACTTCCGCCCGGCGCGCAGAGCCCATCCTGCGCTCGTCGTCCGAGGGCTCGCCGAGTGGGCTGATGCTGCCGGCCTGCAGATCAGGTGGGCCGACGACATCCCAGGTGTCGTGCGGGGACACGTGTCCGATCCCTTCGGCAACCGCATCGAATTGATCGAAGGGCGATGAGGTCGATCCGCTACCAGGAGATCGCCAACGAGTTGCGCGTGCTCGCGCTCGCCGGCGCGGCGGGCTCGTTGCTGCCGAGCGAGTCGGAGCTGTCGACGCGCTTCGGGGCCAGTCGGGTGACGATTCGCCGCGCGCTCGAATTGGTGCGCGACGAGGGCTTGATCGCGGCGCGCCAGGGGTTCGGGTGGTTCGTCGCGACCGAACCCGTGCGCCAGCGGCTGGAGCACCTCGGCACGATCGAGGATCAGCTCGAAGTCCAAGGCCGCCGCGCCGAGCGCCGGGTCATCGAGTTCGCGTTCCGGCCGGCGCCGGAGCGCGTCGCCCGCACGCTGGGTGTCGACGAGGTGCTCGTCGTGACGCGCGTCAACCTCGCCGACGGGGAGCCGTTCGCGGTCGTCACCGTGTGGTGCCCAGCCGAGCTGGGGCGGCCGCTATCGCGCGAGGACGTCGAGCGGCACCCGTTCTACGAGCTGCTCGACGTCGCGCTGCGCGGGGCGACGCAGACGATCGGTGCTGACTCGGCCGAGCCCGTCGACGCCGAGTTGCTCGGCATCCCCGTCGGCTCGCCCGTGTTGCGCTGTGTGCGCGTGACGACCGACACGACCGGCCGAGCCGTCTTGATGAGCGAGCACCTCTTTCCGGCGCATCGCACGGAGTTCGTCGTCGAGTTGCCGTCGGCGGCGCCGTCGACGTTGCCAAGTGGCCTGCGCCTCGTGGAGTGAATGAAGGCGATGAGCGATGAGCGCGCTCAGCGCTCATCGCTCATCGTCATCGCTCATCGCTCATCGCGAAAGGCGAGGGATCGACGCGGAACACAGGGAAGCCGGATGCGGCGGCGAGGTTGTCGGCGTCGGGAGACTCGGCCGTGAGTCCGTCGAAGAATTTGCCGACCTCCCACGCCCACGCCTGGAGGTAGGCGCGGATCACATCGATCTTCGCCCCGTCCGGCAGCTCGACGGCGCTGATCGGCTCGCTCTTGCGGCCGACGCGCAGCGTGCCGGTGCCTGCGGCGCGCAGGTTGCGGACCCATTGCGTGGCCCCTCGCGGCGCGACGAGGTAGTCGACGCCGTCGAGAGTGAGCAGGTTGACGACGGTCGAACGCGTCTCGCCCGTCGTCCGGCCGCGCACCTGCAGCACCCGTGAGCCCTTCACGCTGAGGCCCAGCTTCGTGAGGCCGGCGACGAGTGGGTTGAACACGCGACGGGTGAACACGTCGGGCTTCACGTAGCGGGCGGGGCGATCCGTCATCATCATCGGGTGCTCCAGTCTCGGCAACATGGGAGAGCAGTGCTCTCGGATGTGGTCATTTAATCAGCTCGACGGCCGCGATGCAAGAGCACTGCTCACATTTCGGAGCAGTGGTCTGTTACTATCGTCACATGCCGGTCCAAGGCGTTCGCCAGCTGGCGAGGGAGGCGACGAGGGCAGCCATCACGGCGGAGGCTCGCCGCCAACTCGCCACAGTCGGACCCGGCGGCTTGTCGTTGCGGGCCGTGGCCCGCTCCGTCGGGATGGTGTCATCGGGCGTCTACCGCTACGTCGCCAGTCGCGATGACCTGCTGACGATCCTCATCGTCGAGGCCTACGACTCACTCGGGGCGACGGCCGAGCGGGCTGCCGCGCGACACGCGTCGAAATCGTCGCTCGAACGGTGGGTGGCGACGTGCCGGGCGATCCGCCGCTGGGCGCGCGCCAACCGGCACGAGTACGCACTGCTCTACGGCACGCCTGTGCCCGGCTACCGCGCGCCGACGGACACCATCGGTCCCGCCACACGCGTCACACGGACGCTCGTCGGCATCGTCGCCGACGCAGCCCATGATGGGCGCCTCGATCCCGCCGCTGAGATGGTCGTCGACGTGCCGGCACGGCTTCTCGTCGACCTGCGTGCGATCTCCGACGAGCTGGCGATCGATCTCGCCCCAGAGCACTCGGCGCGGGCGATGCTGGCGTGGACGCAGCTGTTCGGGATGATCAGCTTCGAGCTGTTCGGACACACAAAGGGCGCGATCACGGCTCACGAGGAGCTGTTCACGGCCACGACGACGGCGACGGGTCGGCTGCTCGGCCTGGTCACCACTGGTCCCAGTGGAGGATCTTGTCCAGCGGCTCCCGCTTGGCAAGCTTGAAGTCGGTGCCGATCGTGTAGGCAACGGGGAACAGGCCGGCCTGGGTGACCTTGTCGAATGGGATGGCGAGGATCTCGGCGACCTCCCGCTCGCCGTCGTTCATCAGGTGGATCGTCGTCCACGCCGAGCCCATGCCCCGCTCGCGCAGGGCGAGCATGAAGCTCCACACGGCCGGCAGCAGCGACCCCCACGCCCCCGCGCCGACGACCACGGAGGCGTTGTCCAGCCGTGACCACAGGCACGGGATGACCATCAGCGGCACGCGCTGGAAGTTGTCGGCCAGATAGCTCGCCGAGTCGATGACCTTGGGCTGGCGTTCGCCGCGGCTGTCGCCCTCTGCGTAGCTGGCGCCGGGGACCGACCGGTACTCGTCGAAGTTGCGCTTGTAGACGGCGGCGACTGCCGCCTTCTTGGCGGCGTCCTCGACGACGACCCAGTGCCAGCCCTGACGATTCGATCCGGTCGGCGCCTGCAGGGCGATCTCCAGCGCTTCCTCGACGACGTCGCGCTCGACCAGCGTGTCGAAGTCGAGGCGCTTACGAACGGAGCGGGTCGTGGTCAGGACCTCGTCGGCGGACAGGTTGAGCTTCATGGCGGCGAGTGTGCCAGCGCGGCCGGCGCCCACCGCCATCGGCGGAGCGACCCGAGTGTTTACTGCGGGGACGCCCCGCTGGAAACACTCGCTCGGCCGGAAACACTCGGGTCGATCTAGGGTGCGGCGGATGAGCGACCGAGTGACCGTGAGCATCGACGACGCCGGCATCGCCGACGTGCGCATGAACCGTCCCGACAAGCGCAACGCGCTCGACGGCGCGATGTTCGCCGGGCTGGCCGAGGCCGGCGAGCGCCTCAAGACCGAGCCCGCTGTGCGCGTCGTGGTGCTGTCGGGGGAGGGCGAGTCGTTCTGCGCCGGCCTGGACTTCTCGTCGTTCCAGTCGATGGCCGGCGGCGACGGCACGGCCGGCGACGGGCGGGCAACCGGCGGGCGCGACGGCGATCCGTCCTCGCTGACGGCGGGCGGGATCACCCATCTCGGCCAGCAGGTGTGCTGGGTGTGGCAGGAGATCCCCGTACCCGTGATCGCCGCAGTTCACGGCCATGCGCTCGGCGGGGGCATCCAGATCGCGCTCGGCGCCGACATCCGCTTCGTCCACCCGGAGACGAAGCTGTCCGTGCGCGAGGTGCACTGGGGCCTGGTACCGGACATGACGGGGACGTTGTTCCTGTCCCGGCTCGTCGGGCCGGACGTGGCCAAGGAGTTGACGTTCACGGCGCGCATGATCAGCGGGGTCGAGGCCGGTCGGCTGGGCCTGGCGACGCACGTCACCGAGCGACCACGCGACGACGCGCGGGCGCTGGCCGCCGAGATCGCCGGACGCAGCCCGGAGGCCGTCCGTGGATCGAAGGCGTTGTTCAACCGGCTCGCCAATGCCGGCGCCGCCGAGCAGTTCGCCGAAGAGCGGCGGGTCATCGGTGGCTTGATCGGCCGCCCTCACCAGATCGAGGCGGTGACGGCGAACTTCGAGCAGCGGGCGCCGGTGTTCACCGACCCGGGCTGAGGTTTGGCCACGAGACAGCTGGGGAGACGGCACATGACGGGCGTGGCCACGGCGGCGGGGGTGTCAGGCGGCGCCGGCGCCGTGTTCGACGAGCACGTGGCGGCGGAGTTCGAACAGCGCTGAGCGCCCCTCCCGTCAGGGACAGGCGGGGAGATATGGGCGGTCCGGTTCGGTGA
Organism: Actinomycetota bacterium; assembly: GCA_030858325.1. GTDB lineage: Bacteria > Actinomycetota > Acidimicrobiia > Acidimicrobiales > Ilumatobacteraceae > JALZMG01. The sequence goes on from JALZMG010000029.1 coordinate 6,791, forward strand.
ACTGGCAGCCGAAGTTCGGGTCGGCCACGGTCGCCGGATCGAGGACGTCGTCGCCGGCCGGCCGGACACCCGTCTCCACCCATGTCACGAGGTCGTCGAACGCGGCGATGCGCTCGGCCGGTCGGAACGAGCAGTGGGAGATGTCCCGAATGGCGCGACTGACGAGCAGGTCGGAGGCCCCGTTGGCGGCGACCCGCTCGGCGTAGATCTGCTCCATGTGGAACGGCACGAACAGCTCGCCCAGGGTGTGCGTGCTGATGACGGGGATGGAGATGTTCCAGCTGATCGCCGGCGAGACGGCGTCGCTGCCCGGCTGCCCGCCGAGGCCGTTGTGGTGGCGGTGCTGCGGCTCCGCGGCGATGCGCACGATGAGATCGTTGAACGCCTGTTCCTCCGCGGTCAGCGCCGGATCGGCGTCGTACTGGTACTCGGTCTCCAGGTTCTCCCGGCCGGGGTCGGTTGTCGCCACACCGAATTCGAAGACGAACGCGCCGCCGTTCGATCCGGCAAACCCCTGATCGTACGTCGGCCGGTCACCGCCCGTGAGCTGTTCGACGATCGCCTTGTACCGCTCGCCCGCCGGCGTGAGCCCCGTCGGGAACGCGCTGGCGAGACGGGACCGTGTCGACGGCCATCCGGCGGGATCCGTGAACCAGTCCGCCGGCGTCGGCACTTCGGTGTGTCGCCGACGACGGTCTCCGCCACGAGGTAGGCGTCCTGGAAGAAGTCGAACAGCTCGTTGTCGCCCATCACGCCGCACCCCGGCTGGGCGCCGTCGAAGGACTGCGGCCACTGCTCGATGGCGACGCCAGTGACGTGGCCACCCATCGACGAACCGGTCAGGTACACGCGGTCGGGGCGACCGACGAGCGCGTCGAAGCGCTGCAGCAGCCGGTGCGTGTCCTGGGCGCCGGTCCCAGGGACGTAGCCGTTGGCGCGGTAGCTCGACGCCGCCCACGCGTAGCCCTCGGCGACGAGGTGATTACGGATCGGCGAGTTGCTGACGGTCAGCTCGGGGCCCTCGCCCCGGTACCCGTGGGCGTAGAGCACGAGGTCGCCGTTCCAGTTCGCCGGCACCTCGATGCGGTAGCCGGCGCCGGCGTACACGCCCCACAGGGCCTGCGCATCAGCCAAGGGCGTGAACGGCAGTTTGCTCTCGTCGACGAACGACGGCGGGCGGTCGGCGTCGGCCGGCACCGCGGCACCGATCGTGACGGACGTGACGGCCCAGCAACGCGGCAGCCAAGAACGTGCGCATCTCCGCAACCCCCCAAGGATCAGCCGCCCGCCGGCGAACGTACCCCGCTCCGGCCGGCAACGACACATCGTGCATCGCGATCGTCTGTTGCAGAATCGTCATTGGTCGGGTCCGCGGCGAGGTCGTAGAGTGTGTCGACCGTTCAGGACAGCGTCGTCCGGAGCGTCCACCCAAGCCGCCGCAACCGACTTCCGTGGAAACGAGACGATGCACACCCTTCCGGCCCCGACGGGTCTCTACGACCCGCGATTCGAACACGACTCCTGCGGCGTGTCCTTCGTCGCGCACATCAAAGGCGTGGCCAGCCACGACCTGGTGCGCACCGGCCTCGGCGCGCTGTGCAACCTGGAGCATCGCGGCGCGACCGGTGCCGAGGTCGACACGGGCGACGGCGCCGGCATCCTCGTCCAAGTTCCCGACCGCTTCCTGCGTGCCGTGCTGGTCGATGCCGGCGTGGTGCTGCCGGCGCCCGGTCGCTACGCCGTCGGCATGGCCTTCCTGCCCGCCGACGCCGTGGCCGCGGAGAAGGCCGAGGCAGCCATCGAGGCGATCGTCGCCGAAGAGCAACTTGCAGTCGTCGCCTGGCGCGACGTCCCTGTCGATCCGGCCACGCTGGGGACGACGGCCCGGGCGGCGATGCCGGCGTTCCGCCACCTCGTCGTCACGGACCCCGCCGGGCGGGCGGGGATCGAACTCGACCGCCTGGCCTTCGTCGTGCGCAAGCGCATCGAGCACGAGCTCGAACACGAGCTGGCCACGTACTTCCCTTCGCTGTCGTCGCGGACGCTCGTCTACAAGGGGATGTTGACGACGCCGCAGCTGGCCGCGTTCTTCCCCGACCTCAGCGACGAGCGCTTCGAGAGTGCGCTGCTGCTCGTGCACAGCCGCTTCTCGACGAACACGTTCCCGTCGTGGCCGCTCGCCCACCCGTACCGCTTCATCGCCCACAACGGCGAGATCAACACCGTCCAGGGCAACGAGAACTGGATGCGCGCCCGCGAGGCGATGGTGGCCAGCCCGCACCTGCCAGGGCTGGAGCGGGCCTTCCCGATCTGCACGCCCGGCGCCTCCGACACGGCCCGCTTCGACGAGGCGCTGGAGCTGCTGCATCTCGCCGGGCGGCCGATCCAGCACGCCGTGCTGATGATGATCCCGGAGGCGTGGGAGAACAACGCCCAGCTCAGCGACGAGCAGCGCGCGTTCTACCGCTTCCACGGTTCGTTGATGGAACCGTGGGACGGCCCGGCCAGTGTCACGTTCACGGACGGCACGGTCATCGGCGCCGTGCTCGACCGCAACGGGCTGCGCCCCAGCCGCTACTGGGTCACCGACGACGACATCGTCGTGATGGCCTCCGAGGTCGGTGTCATCGACATCGACCCGGCCAAGGTCGTCAGCAAGGGCCGGCTGCAGCCGGGCCGGATGTTCCTCATCGACACCGCCGCCGGGCGCATCGTCGACGACGACGAGATCAAGAACACGCTCGCCGCCGAGCTCCCGTACCGCGACTGGCTGAGGCAGGGCATGGTCGAGTTCGCCGACCTCCCGCCGCGCGAGCACGTCGTGTTCAGCCACGACAGCGTGCTCCGCCGTCAGCAGATGTTCGGCTACACGCACGAGGAATTGAAGGTCATCCTCGCCCCGACCGCGGCGAAAGGCGCTGAGCCGATCGGCTCGATGGGCACCGATACGCCGATCGCCGTGCTCTCGACGCGGCCGCGCCTGCTGTTCGACTACTTCTCGCAGCTGTTCGCGCAGGTCACGAACCCGCCGCTCGACGCGATCCGCGAGGAGGTGGTCACGTCGGTCGCCTCGACGGTCGGTCCGGAAGCCAACCTGCTGGCACCGGGGCCGGAGAGCTGCCGCCAGCTGGCCCTGCCGTTCCCGATCATCGACAACGACGAGCTGGCCAAGATCATCCACGCCGACGACGACGGTCAGTTTCCCGGCCTGCGGGCGCACGTCGTCAAGGGACTGTTCCGCGTCGCCGGTGGCGGGCTGGCGCTGGAACGGGCGTTGACCGCGATCTGCGGCGAGGTGTCGGCGGCGATCGCCGGCGGCGCGCGCATTGTCGTGCTCGCGGACCGCAACGCCGACGAGGTGGAGGCGCCGATCCCGTCGCTGCTGCTGACCGCTGCGGTCCACCACCACCTCGTGCGCACGAAGCAGCGGACGATGGTCGGGCTGATCGTCGAGTGCGGCGACGCGCGCGAGGTCCATCACATGGCTCTGCTGATCGGCTACGGGGCCGGCGCCATCAACCCGTACCTGGCGTTCGAGTCGATCGAGGACCTGATCGCCGCCGACGAGGGCCGAGGCATGCACGGGCTCGGTGGGATGGATCCGGTCAAGGCCGTGCGCAACTACATCGAGGCGTGCGGCAAGGGCGTGCTGAAGGTGATGTCGAAGATGGGCGTCTCCACGGTGGCCAGCTACACGGGCGCGCAGATCTTCGAGGCCATCGGGCTCGGGCCCGAGCTCGTCGCCCGGTACTTCACGGGGACGGTCAGCAGGCTCGGCGGCATCGGTCTCGACGAGGTGGCGGCCGAGGTCGCCGCCCGCCACGCCACCGCCCATCCGTCGCGGCCCGGTGAGCGGGCGCATCGCAAGCTCGAGCTCGGCGGCGAGTACCAGTGGCGGCGCGAGGGCGAGCACCATCTGTTCAACCCGGAGACGGTGTTCAAGCTGCAGCACGCCACGCGGGCCAAGCGCTACGACATCTTCAAGCAGTACACCGCCGCCGTCGACGACCAGTCGGTGCGGCTGGCGACGCTGCGCGGCATGTTCCGCTTCGCTGCCGGCGGCCGCCAGCCGGTGCCGCTGGCGGAGGTGGAGTCCGTCGACTCGATCGTCAGGCGGTTCTCGACAGGAGCGATGAGCTACGGGTCGATCTCCGCCGAGGCCCACGAGACGCTGGCCATCGCCATGAACCGCCTCGGCGCCAAGAGCAACACCGGCGAGGGCGGTGAGGACGCCGACAGGCTGCACGACCCCGAGCGGCGGTCGGCGATCAAGCAGGTCGCCTCCGGCCGTTTCGGCGTCACGGCGGAGTACCTGACGAATGCCGATGACCTGCAGATCAAGATGGCCCAGGGCGCCAAGCCGGGCGAGGGTGGCCAGCTGCCGGGGCACAAGGTGTACCCGTGGATCGCCGCAACGAGGTACTCGACGCCCGGCGTGGGCCTGATCAGCCCGCCACCGCACCACGACATCTACTCGATCGAGGATCTCAAGCAGCTCATCCACGACCTCAAGAACTCCAACCCGGCGGCGCGCGTCCACGTCAAGCTCGTCGCCGAGATGGGCGTCGGCACCGTCGCCGCCGGTGTCAGCAAGGCCAAGGCCGATGTCGTGCTGATCTCCGGCCACGACGGCGGCACCGGGGCCAGCCCGCTCACGTCATTGAAGCACGCCGGGGGCCCGTGGGAGCTGGGCCTCGCCGAGACGCAGCAGACGCTGCTGTTGAACGGCTTGCGCGACCGCATCGTCGTGCAGACCGACGGCCAGCTGAAGACAGGGCGCGACGTCGTCGTGGCCGCGCTGCTCGGGGCGGAGGAGTTCGGCTTCGCCACCGCCCCGCTCGTCGTGTCGGGGTGCATCATGATGCGCGTCTGCCACCTCGACACCTGCCCGGTCGGGATCGCCACGCAGAACCCGGAGCTGCGCAAGCGGTTCACCGGCCAGCCGGAGTTCGTCGAGAACTTCTTCCAGTTCGTCGCTGAGGAGGTGCGCGAGCTGATGGCCGAGTTGGGCTTCCGCACGATGGCGGAGATGATCGGCCACGTCGAGGCGCTCGAGACGCGCCGCGCCATCGACCACTGGAAGGCCGCCGGGCTGGACATCGGCCCGATCCTCGCCGTGCCGCAGAACCCGTACGGCCAGTCGCTGCTGCAGTCGGTGGCCCAGGATCACGGGCTGGCGGAGGCGTTGGACCAGGACCTGATCCGGATGGCCGGGCCGGCGATCGAGGACGGCCACCACGTCGAGATCGAGCTGCCGATCCGCAACGTCAACCGGACGGTGGGGACGATGCTCGGTCACGAGATCACGAAGCGATGGAAGGGCGAGGGCCTGCCGGACGGCACCGTGGAGATCCGTTTCACCGGCTCGGCCGGGCAGAGCTTCGGAGCGTTCGTGCCGCGCGGCGTGACGATGCGACTGGAGGGCGACGCCAACGACTACCTGGGCAAAGGACTGTCGGGTGGCCGGCTCGTGGTGTTCCCGCCGCGTACGTCGCCGTTCGTCGCCGAGGAGCAGATCATCGCCGGCAACGTCATCGCCTATGGCGCGACGGGCGGGGAGATCTTCCTGCGTGGCGTCGTCGGCGAGCGTTTTTGCGTGCGCAACTCGGGCGCGCTCGCCGTCGCCGAGGGCATCGGCGACCACGGGTGCGAGTACATGACCGGTGGCCGTGTCGTCGTGCTCGGCCCGACCGGACGCAACTTCGGCGCCGGCATGTCCGGCGGCATCGCCTACGTCCTCGACGACGACGGCGACTTTCGGTCCCGCCTCAACGACGAGATGGTCGTGCTCGACGAGATGGACGCCGACGACTGCGAGTTCGTGCGCGACGTCGTCGCCCGCCACGGCGAACTGACCGGGTCCGCCGTCGCTCACCGACTCCTGGCGTCGTGGACGGTCTCGGTGAGCCGCTTCCGCAAGGTCATGCCGCTCGACTACCAGCGCGTCCTGCGTGTCATCGCCGAGTCCGCGGCCGCCGGCCTCGACGAGCAGCAGTCGATGCACAAGGTCATGGAAGCCAGCCGTGGCTGAGCCCGTGGGTGCCTCAAACACCGATCTGGGCGCGCACAGTGCCAGATCCGGCGCTGTGCGCGCCCAGAAGCCCATTTGGCACGATTCGCGCCCAGTTGTAGAGGGCGCGACGGTCGGACCCGTTCGCCAACTCGACGGCCCCCTGCTTCGCGAGCTCTTCTCGACGAAACGCGCACCGACGGGAACTCCCGCCCACCGACGTGGCGCAAGCGATGACGGGGTCTTCAAGGCCGAGCGAGCGAGGCCACCGAGTGGGTGAGGCCACCGGGTTCTTGCAGTGGGACCGCCAGCTGCCTTCGCGGCGGGCCGTGCCGGTTCGGCTGAGGGACTGGAAAGAGGTGTACGAGGACTTCCCGTTGGATGCCGTGGCGACGCAGGCAGGGCGGTGCATGGACTGCGGGATCCCGTTCTGCAACAACGGCTGCCCGTTGGGCAACCTGATCCCGGACTGGAACGACCTCGTGTACCGCGACCACTGGCGGGACGCCATCGACAGGTTGCACGCCACCAACAACTTCCCCGAGTTCACCGGGCGGCTGTGCCCGGCGCCGTGCGAGGCGTCATGCGTGCTCGGCATCAACGCCGACCCGGTGGCGATCAAGCAGGTCGAGGTGGAGATCATCGACCGGGCGTGGGACGAGGGCTGGGTCACGCCGCAGATCCCCTCGGTGAAGACCGGCAAGCGCGTGGCCGTCGTCGGCTCGGGGCCGGCAGGGCTGGCTGCGGCGCAGCAGCTGACGCGCGCCGGCCACGACGTCGTCGTGCTCGAACGGGCCGACCGCATCGGCGGTCTGCTGCGCTACGGCATCCCCGAGTTCAAGATGGAGAAGCGCCACCTCGAGCGGCGCATTGCGCAGATGGAGGCCGAAGGCACCGAGTTCCGGACGAGTGCCGCGGTCGGGGACGGCATCGACATGGAGGTGTTGCTGGCCTCCAACGACGCCGTCGTCCTGGCCTGCGGCGCGACCGCCTGGCGGGACCTGCCGGTTCCCGGGCGCGAGCTGGGCGGCATCCACCAGGCGATGGAGTTCCTGCCGTGGGCCAACCGGCTGCAGGAGGGCGACGTGATGCCGGACGGTTCCGACGTCCCGCCGATCACCGCCGCCGGCAAGCACGTCGTCATCATCGGTGGCGGCGACACGGGGGCCGACTGCCTCGGCACCGCGCACCGCCAGGGTGCGGCGTCGATCACGCAGCTGGAGATCCTGTCCCGCCCACCGGACGACCGCGCACCGGGCAACCCGTGGCCGCAGTGGAGCCTGATCTACCGCGTGTCATCGGCCCACGAGGAGGGCGGCGAGCGGGTCTTCAGCGTCAACACCGAGCGCTTCATCGACGACGGTGCCGGCAACGTGCGGGCGATGCGCATCCACGACGTGGAAATGGCCGACGGGCGCTTCGACAAGGTTCCGGGTAGCGCGCGTGAGGTACCGGCCGAGCTCGTGCTGCTGGCGATGGGGTTCGTCGGGCCCGAGCGGGGGACGTGGCTGGAGCATCTCGGCGTGGCGCTCGACGAGCGGGGCAACCTCCGTCGTGACGACACGTTCGCCTCAAGGGTCCCCGGGGTCTTCGTGGCCGGCGACATGGGCCGCGGGCAGAGCCTCATCGTGTGGGCCATCGCCGAAGGGCGGGCGTGCGCCGCCGGCGTCGACAGGTACCTGATGGGGGAGACGACGCTGCCGGCGCCGATCGCGCCGACAACCCGTCCACTGACCTGATCAGTACGCTGGCGACCATGTTGTCGACGACCGCCCGGACCATCGGGCTCACGGCGCTCAGCGCGGGCCTCGTGCTCGGCGCCGCCGCGTGTGCCGACACCGAGACCGGGGAGACGGCGCCGACCATCAACATCAGGCCGGAGAGCTATCAGACCCGACCGCCCGTGACGCTGGCCGTCGAGTCAGCTGCCCCTGCGACTGCCGGCGCCGACGGGCGGACCGACCAGTTCCAGATCTACGTGTTCAAGGAAGACGAGTACCCGGCGACGATCGCCAATCGCTTCGACGTGTCGCTGGACGAGTTGCTGAGCTACAACGACTGGACGCTGGAGGGCCAGAACGTGCCCCAGTTCACGGGCGCCGGTCAAGAGGTCCGGATACCTCCGGGTGCTCGGTTCATCGATCCGAACGCCACGACGACGACGCTCCCCCCTGACCCCGCCGAAACCGTGACGGCCGGCGGCGGGGACAACGGCGGGAGCAGCACGAGCAGCTCGCTCAACGCCGACCGCTGCGCGCCGGGGTCGTACGTGCTCGAGGAGAACGACTACCCGGCGACGATCGCCCAGAAGTTCGACGTCTCCTTCCAGGCGCTCCTGGCCGTCAACAACTGGACGCTCGAGGGCCAGTTCGTGACCAACTATCCCGGCGTCGGCGAGACCATCGTCATCCCGCCCGCCCCCGACTGCCCCGGCCAATAGAGAGACTCGTTCTGTCCTTTCCAACCGGCCCCTTCGGGGCGGTTGGAAAGGACAGGTCGGATCT
>JALZMG010000035.1 GCA_030858325.1 Actinomycetota bacterium
CCGGCTCGATGCCGCACGACGCGAACAGGACATCCGTGACCACGTCTCGTTCTCTGGGCGCTCTCGTCAGGCGGACCGTGGCCAGCCTGCCCGTTGCCTGCTGCTCGCCCATTGCCCCCGTTCGGTAGCCGCGTCGAACCAGCTGCCACACCAGTGCCTCCGCCTCGTCGTCCGAATGGACCGATACGGCGAGATCGGCGTCGCGAGTCAGCCGAGGTTCCGCACGCACGGCAACGGCCAGTCCACCGACCAGTGCGAAGGCCGCTCCGAGCGATCGCAGCTCGGTGACCGCGGCCACCAGGGATTGCTCGAGATCGGTCACGCCGGCAGGGGGCGAGGTCTGCCGACTGCATCGCCATCCGGTGCACCGGGTCGGGCGAGGAACCAGCTCTGGATGAATGCCTCGACGTCTTCCTCGGAGGCGCCCGGATGCTCGCGACGGAAGCGTTGCGCGCGAATCCGAATCCCGAAGTCCGTGAGCTCGAATGCCAACGTCAGTCCACGGGCGTGATCGTGCACCCACCAATTCTACGGTCCCGGGGTGCCCCGTTGTCTTGTGAGCAGGTCGGCGAGCGCCGTTCCGACGCGCTCGTGGAAGTCGGGCTGGTTGGGGTTGCTGGGCAGCGTCACGCCGCGAGCGAACAGGTCGGCGGAGACGGTGCCGCCGATCGCCGCGGCGCCGGCGAACTGTGGTTGCAGGTGCATCGGCTTCCACAGCGGTCGGCTCTCGATCCCTGCCGCGGCCAGCGTCGCCCGCACGTCGGCCGCCGAGAACCCGGCCTCCTCGGCGTCGACCGTGACACAGGTCAGCCAGTGGTTGGGGAGCTGGTCGGGCGCGTCGGGGATCAGGGCGACACCGGCGACGCCGGCGAACTGCTGCGCGTACCAGGCCCGTGTGGCGTGCCGGTCGGCGATGCGCGCGTCGAGTGTGGCCAGCTGTGCTCGCCCGAGCGCGGCCAGCAGGTTGCTGAGCCGGTAGTTGAACCCCAGCTCCGTGTGCTCGTAGTGCTCGACGGGCTGGCGGGCCTGCGTGGCCAGGTAGCGGATGCGCCGCGCCTGCTCCTCGCCGTCGACGACGACGGCACCGCCGCCGGACGTCGTGATCAGCTTGTTGCCGTTGAAGCTGAGCACACCGATGTCGCCGAGCGAGCCGGCCGGCCGGCCGTGGTAGGTGGCGCCGATGGCCTCGGCGGCGTCCTCGATCACGGCGACGCCCAACTCCCGGCACGTGTCCACGAAGCGGTCGTGGTCCGCACACTGGCCGTAGAGGTCGACGGTGACGATGGCCTTCGGCAGCGTGGCGCGCCGGCGGCGTGCGTCCAGTTCTGTGAGCAGCAGGTCGGGGTCGACGCACCACGACGACGGCTCGCAGTCGACGAACACCGGCCGGGCCCCCGTGTAGCACACGGCGTTGGCCGTCGCCACGAACGTGAACGTGGCGACGAGCACGTCGTCGCCCGGTCCCACGCCGAGCGCGTGGAGTGCAAGGTGCAGCCCCGCCGTGCCGCTGGACAGGCCGACGGCGTGGGACGTGCCGCACGTTGCCGCCAGCTCCCGCTCGAACGCGTCGAGGTCGGGCCCGACCGGCGCGATCCAGCCGGAGTCGAACGCGGCGAGAACGGCTTCTCGCTCGCCGCCGCGCAGGTCGGGCGGCGACAGCAGGATCGGCGGCCGCATCGAGCTGTCAGTCGTTGTCGAGCAGGGCCATGACGATGGCGACGAGCGCGAAGAAACCGGCCAGCCCCATGCCGACGATGGTCACGCCGTGGGGGATCAGGTCGCCGGGGGCGGCGCCCGGGTTGGCGTAGGCGGGACCGATCGGGTTCGCCGTCTGCTCCGTCGCCGCCGTGACGACCATCCACGCCACGGCCACGGCGCTGCCGACGGCGAGGCCAAGGCCGTACCGGCGCACGAGCAGAAACCCGACGACGCCGCACAGTGCGAGGAGGCCGACCTGCACGAGTCGCCCGACGAAGAACACCGTCGGCGGGTCGAAGCCGAGCGATTCGGCGTTGTAGTTGGCGCTGATGTCGGCCGTGCCCAGCGGGATCAGTGGCCCGCCTGCAGCGACGAGGAAGCTGGCCGCCCCGAGCGCGGCGATCCAGGGGTCGAGGCCGCCCTGGCGATCGCGTCCCGTGCCGGCGAGGGAGACGAAGAGGGCCACTGCGCCGAGCCCGCCGGCGGCCGCCACCGCCCAGTAGCCGACATCCCTCGTGACGCTGGCGTCGCCGGCGAGCAGCGCGATGTCGATCGGGCGCCACTCGATCAGGCCGATCAACAACGCCGCCCATCCGGCCAGT
>JALZMG010000039.1 GCA_030858325.1 Actinomycetota bacterium
TCGCAGCCGAGTTGGCGCAGCCGGGACAGTTGCAGCGGTGTCTCCAACCCTTCGGCGACGACGGCGATACCGAAGGAGTGACCGAGGTTGACGACCGCCTCGACGATCGTCGTGTCCTCGCTGTCCAGACCAAGTCCGGCCACGAAGCTCCGGTCGATCTTGATCGCCTCGACCGGGAAGCGCTTGAGATACGTGAGCGAGGAGTAGCCCGTCCCGAAGTCGTCGACGGCGAGATGCAGACCGAGGCTGCGCAGATTGCGCAACGCGACGGTCGACGCCTTGACGTCGGCCATGAGGGCCGTCTCGGTGATCTCCAGCCACAGCGCATCGGCGGGGATCCCCGTCTGGCCCAGCAGGTCGGCGACGAGGTCGGCGAACGCCGGGTCGACGATCTGGCGCGTGCCGACGTTGACGGACAGTTGCGCATCGGCAAACGGAAGGTCACGTGCCCGCCATCGGGCGAACTGGGCGAGCGCGTCCTCGATGATCGACGCACCGAGGTCGCCCATCAACCCGGTCTCTTCGGCCATCGGCAGGAACTGATCGGGGCTCAGCAGACCACGTTGCGGATGCAACCATCTGGCCAACGCCTCGAAGCCGACGACATGACCCGTCGTCAGCTCGACGATCGGCTGGTAGTAGGGAACGAGCTCGCCACGGGCGATGCCGCGGCGCAACTCGTTGGCCGTGCGCAACGCCAGCACCTTCGTCTCGTGGGAGCCCGGGGTGAACGCCTCGACGCAGTCGCGACCTCGCGCCTTGGCGCGGTACATCGCCGCGTCGGCGTCGCGCAGCAAATCGGCGGCCGTGACGTCCGCCCGCTCGTTGATGCTGAAGCCGATGCTCGCCGTGACGAACAGCTCTGTGCCCTCGACGACAACGGCTTCGCGGACGGCCTCACGCAGCGCCTCGGCGACGGCGACGGGGTCGACGCGCGAGCGTCGGTCGTCGCCGCGCAACCCGTCGAGCACGACGATGAACTCGTCTCCGCCGAAGCGCGCCAGGAGCGACTGCTCGCCGGCCGTCGCCGCCAGCCGTGACGTCATCGCCATCAGCAGGACGTCGCCGATGCCATGGCCGAGGCTGTCGTTGACCGCTTTGAAGTTGTCGAGATCGATGAACAAGATGGCCACGTCCCCGACCACCGAGCGAGCGAGGAGATCGTCGACGCGCCGCAGCAGCTCGGTGCGGTTGGGGAGCCCCGTCAAGTCGTCGTGGGAGGCGGCCCACTGCAGGCGCTCGGCCGTGTTGCGCTGCTCCGTCACGTCCTCGATGTGGGTGATCGCCAGCGAGACACCCTCGTCCTCGGTGACCGCGACCCTGGTGCGCGCCCAGACGAACTGTCCGTCCCTGCGCAGGTAGCGCTGGTCGAGCAGGTACGTGTCGGCGATGCCCAGCTCGAGCCGGGCGCGATGGGACGCCGCCGCGCGCAGGTCGTCGGGGTGCGTGATCTCCCGGATGCTGCGCCCGACCAGCGCGTCGACGGGCTGCGCCAACATGTCGGCGAGCGAGCGGTTGGCGTCGAGGATCGTCGAGTCGTCGAGGCGGACGAGCGCCATGCCGGTCGGCGCCGAGTGGAACGCCTGCTGGAACCGCCGCCTGGCCTGCTCGAGCGCGCGTTCGCGCTCCTCCCGCTCGGTGACGTCACGAAGGCGCACGATCACACCCGTGTCGCTCTGGCGGGCGCGGTCCACGCTCGCTTCGACCAACGTCGGCGGCTCGTCGACGTGCAGCAGCGGGAACGACAGCGGGCCGACCAACTCGCCGCGCCGGCCGCGGTCGAGCCACTCGCGCACGCCGGCGGAGCGCGCCGGTTCGACCAGCTCGACGAACGTCGTGCCGACCAGGTCACCGACGGGGCGCCCGGTCAGTTCGACGGCCTTGGCGTTGGCCCCGCCGACGACGCCGTGCGCGTCGACGGGCACGACGCCTTCTGGCAGGTCGTCGAGTAGCAAGCGCAGCTCGGACTCGGTGTCGATGAGGCGATCGATCGTGTGGTTGAGGTGACGCGTGATGCGCCGCGACTCGAGCCACGTCACGACGACGGCGGCAGCGGCCAGCAACGCCGCCGAGATCACGGCGGCGACGGCGCCGGGCGAACGGTCGCCTTCCAGCCGCAACACCAGCGTCACCAGCCCGAGCAGCAGCGCGGCAGCGACGGTGACCGAGACGACCCAGCGCCACATCGCCGCCCGGCGGCGGATGGCCACGCCGTCGGTCACGTCCTGGAGCACCGACGGACGTTACTCCCGGCTCTTCCCATCCGAGGGTTTCGCCGCGCCGGAGGGTTTCGTGAGGGGCATCCCGGCACGAAACCCTCGGCTGCACGCAAACACTCGGAGGAAAGTGGGTTGGCTGAGCACTGCCGACGTCAGGCGCGTGGTACCTCGACCTGCGCGGCGTACCACGCGTCGAGGCGGCGGTAGGCCTCGTCGGCGCCCAGCTCGCCCTCGTCGAGGCGCACGTCGAGCAGGAACGCCAACGCCTTGCCGACGATCGGGCCCGCCGCCACGCCGAGGTGGTCCATGACCTGCCGGCCGTCGAGCTCGGGACGCATGGCCGCCAGCTCCTCCGCCGCCGCCAACTCGGCGATGCGCGCCTCCAGGTCGTCCATGCGCTTGGACAGCTTGGCCGCCCTGTACGGGTCGCGCGTCGTGCAGTCACAGCGCGTCAGGACGTTCAGCTCGGCCAGCAGGTCGCCGGCGTCGCGCACATAGCGGCGCACGGCCGAGTCGCTCCAGCCCATCTTGTACGTGTGGAAGCGGAGGTGCAGGAAGACCAGCTCGGAGACGGCCAGGATGTCGGCGGTCGGATACCGCAGCGCCTCCATCCGCCGGCGCGTCATGCGCGCGCCGACGACGTCGTGGTGGTGGAACGTCGTGCCCTTGCCCGGCTGGAACCCGCGGGTGCGCGGCTTGCCGACGTCGTGGAACAGGGCCGCCAGCCGCGTGACGCGAAAGTCGAACGAGGCATCGGCAACCGCCGGCGGGCGCACGTTCTCGACCACGGCGATGGTATGGCTGAGCACGTCCTTGTGCCGGTGGATCGGGTCGTGTTCGAGACGCAGCTGCGGCAGCTCCGGCAAGAAGTGCTCGGCCAGGCCGGTGTCGACGAGGAACCACAGCCCGGCGGCGGGCCGGTCGACCACGATGAGCTTGTCCAGCTCGTCGCGGATCCGCTCGGCCGACACGATCGACAGGCGCGGGCCGAGCTCGACGACGGCGTCGAGCAGGTCGGGCACGGGTTGCATGTCGAAGCGCGCGACGAAGCGGGCCGCCCGCAGCATGCGCAGGGGGTCGTCGTCGAAGCTGACCTGCGGCGCCAACGGCGTGCGCAGCCGCGCCGTGACGAGGTCGGCGGCACCTCCGTACGGGTCGATCAGCGTCGGTGCGCCGCCGTCGTCGGCGAGCAGCTCCAGCGCCATCGCGTTGATCGTGAAGTCGCGCCGGCCCAGATCGGTCTCGATGTCGTCGGCGAACGTGACATGCGGCTTGCGCGAATCGTCGGCATACGCCTCCGCCCGAAACGTCGTCACCTCGAACGTGCGCACCACGCCGTCGGGCCCGGCTCGTTTGGCGCCGATCGTGCCGAACCGCTCCCCCTGCGACCACAGGGCATCCGACCAACCGTCGAGCAGGCGCTTGACGGCCGGCGGGCGGGCATCCGTCGTCAGGTCGTAGTCGAAGTCGGTCCCGCCACCGTCGACGAGCAGGTCCCTGACCGCGCCGCCGACGAGGTACAGCCGGTGCCCGGCGGCGCGGAACCGCTCGGCCAGCGGAGCCAACTCGGCGAGCCTGGGGGCGAAGCGGTCCGGGATCATGCGACTCGCCAGGCTACGCCCGGCTAGTCGGGGAGCCAGTGGGCGCGGGCGCGGGCGACGGCGTCCATGCCGGGGCCTCCGCTGCTCGGCCGCTCCGGTCGCAGAACTTGCCCGGCCAGCGCGGCGACGAGCGCCGTCGTGCTGTTGGCCAACGCGTCGAGGTCGTAGCC
>JALZMG010000087.1 GCA_030858325.1 Actinomycetota bacterium
TGGCCGCGATCGACGAGCGTCGTGCCGAGTTCTCGCTCCAGTCGGGCGAGGTGGCTGGAGACGTTGGACTGAACGGTGTACAACGCCCGCGCCGCGGCGGAGAACGTGCCGTGGTCGGCAATGGCCACCAGGGCCGCCAGCTGGCGCACATCCACTGCGGCGAGGGTAGCGTCGCCGCCACGATTATCGCTGTGAGCGATATGCGACATCTGTAAGTTCTACTTGCCAGATGGGCCGCTCGTGCGTAGAGTCACAAGCACAAGATCGACGCGATACACCCCCCATGTACCGCTCGATAGGACCCACGTGTCGACCCCCCATCGACTCGGGTTCAGGTTGAGAGGCCCCGCTCCCCCAGCGGGGCTTCTCCCGTTTTCTGGAGCCGCGGGCGCGATGTACGGTCCTCGGCCATGACCGGCGCGGCGTTCTTCGATCTCGACCGGACGCTGCTGGCCGGGGCGTCGGGCGAAGCGTTCTCGGCGGCGATGCGCAGCGCTGGCTTCCTCACCCGGGGCATGCCGGGGGAGCGCCTGCTGTACGGGCTGTTCAACCGCATCGGTGAGACGATGCCGTCGATGGCCCTGGCCCGGCAGGCGGCCGGCTTCTCCAAGGGCCGCTCGCGTGCCGCCATGCAGGCCGCCGGCGAGGCGGCGGCGGAGGGACTGGCGGCGATGGTCCAGCCGTTCGCCGGGCCGATCTTCGAGCAGCACCGCAACGCCGACCGGCCGATCGTGCTCGCCACGACGACGCCCTACGACCTCGTCAAGCCGTTCGCCGACCGGCTCGGCCTCGACGACGTGGTGGCCACGCGTTACGGCGTCAACGCCGACGGCACCTACGACGGCACGCTCGTCGGCCCGTTCGTCTGGGCCAGCGGCAAGCTCGACGCCGTACGCGCCTGGGCCGACGCTCGGGGCATCGACCTGGCCGAGAGCTACGCCTACTCCGACAGCTTCTACGACGCGCCGCTGCTCAGCGCCGTCGGCACGCCGATCGTCGTCAATCCGGATCCCCGCATGGTGCTCCTGGCGGCCGCCCGCCGGTGGCCGATCCTCAACCTCGACGTGTCACCCGGCGTCGTCAAGATCCCCGTGCTCGGCCTGGAGTTGCAACGGCTGGCGCTGCAACTGTCGCGTCCGGGCCTCATCCCCTACGCCCGCTTCGACATCGAAGGCATCGAGCACATCCCGGCTGCCGGATCGGCGATCCTCGTCGCCAACCACCGCAGCTACTTCGACCCGGCGGCGATGTCGGTGGCCATCTCCAGGAGTGGGCGGACGGTGCGCTTCCTCGGCAAGAAGGAGGTCTTCGACGCGCCCGTCATCGGCGCGCTGGCGACGGCGATGGGCGGCATCCGCGTGGACCGCGGCACCGGGTCCGACGAGCCGCTGCAGGCCGCCGCCGATGCCCTGGCCGGGGGCGAGGTCGTGGCGATCATGCCGCAAGGGACCATCCCCCGCGGTCCGGCCTTCTTCGAACCGACACTGCGTGGCCGCTGGGGTGCGGCACGCCTCGCCGCACTGACGCAGGCTCCGGTCGTCCCGATCGGACTGTGGGGGACCGAGCGGGTGTGGCCGCGGGCGAACCGCCTGCCCAACGTGCTGAACATCTCCGACCCGCCGACCGTGCGCGTGCGCGTCGGAGGGCCGGTGGCGTTGAAATACCGCTCCGACGACGCCGACACGAAGCGGATCATGACCGCCATCGCCGCGCTGCTGCCGGCCGAGGCCCGCCGGCGACGAACCCCGACGGCCGAAGAGCTGGCGGCCACCTACCCGCCGGGTCACCCGGGCGACGGCGGGAGCAACGAGCCCGCTCGCCGTCCCGGCCCGGACTGAACGGCGCCGCGCCGTGGGATGATCAGAGTCAGACGATGCGGGAGACCTGGGCAAAGTGGCCGGAGCCGGGGAGGAACACGTCCTTCGTCCCCGCCAGCTTGGCGAGATAGTCGGCGTCGGAGTTGATCGCCACCCGCGACGCTTCGAGGCCGGCGAGATCGGGCACGACGCCGATCCACGTGATCTGCCCGAACTGGCCGTACACGTTCGTCCACACCGACACCGGGTTGCCGGTGACGTTCGTGACGTGCTGGGCGACGTCGACCGCCCAGCCGACAGCGTCGATCGTGCGGTCGGCGACCGCCGTCGCCGTGGTGATCGTCGCCACCGAGCCGACCGGCGGCGGCTCGTTGCGCTCGCCGTGCACCAGCTCCCTCAGCAGATCCTCACCGGGCTCGGTGATCAGGTCCTCGGCCTGCTCGAGCAGGTCGAAGTACCCGTCGTCGGCGAGCAGCTTGGCGGTCTCGGCGGCGAGCGCGACCTGCGACTCGGTGGCGCAGCTCCACGCGACGGTGCCGAGCGGGTACCCGAAGTCCGCCGACCACAGCGCGACGCCGAGATCGGAATGTTCATTGGCATACCCCGTGACCTCGTTCGCCCACGACATCCAACGGCGCGGGCTTCCCGTGAACGTGACGACACGCGAAAACAGCAGCATTCGATTCTCCCTCGTTCGGCCGCCCGGCTGCCCGGCCGGACGCATCAAGCCTGACAGGTCGGCCGGGCCAGGACAAGGTGCGCCGCCATTCGCCACGGCGCCAAGGCCGAGCATCCGCGACGAGCGCATGCCGGCGCGCGAGCGTGGCCCGGATGTTTCGACGGGGCCGCGCTCCCGGCCGGGGTCGCCAGCCGTTCGGCGCGAGGACGCCGCCGTGAGGAGCCGGCAGGGCGTGATCAGCAGGTGGATGGCGGCGGCCGACCCACGCCTCGACGGCGACGAGATCGATCCGCGCTTCAGCTATGCCAACGAACGGACCTTCCTGGCGTGGAACCGGACCGCGCTGGCGCTCGTCGGTGTCGGCTTGGCCGTGGCCAACCTGCTCCCGCCGTTCGAGTTCGCGTGGGGGCGGCGGATGATCGCGCTGCCGCTGATCGCGCTCGGCGGGCTCGTCGCCACCGTCTCCCTGCGCGAGTGGATCGCCAACGAGCGGGCGATGCGCCGCCGCCAGCGTCTCCCGACCTCGCGCCTTCCGCTGCTCCTCGCGGTCGTCATCACCGTCGTCGCCGTCGTCGCCCTCGTCGTCAGCGTGGTCGGGGCCACGGACTGATGGATGAGCCGGGAACACGCGGACTCGCCGCCGAGCGGACGGCGTTGGCGTGGCGGCGCAGCGGCGTCTCGGTCGGCGTCGTCGGCCTGGCCGTGGCCCGCGGGGTGCCGACGGTCGACGCCGTGCCGTCACGTCCGGTCATCGGAGTGCTGATCGTGGCGCTCGGTGGCTTCGCCTTCGCCGTCAGCAGCCGCCAGGCCACACGCCGTGCGGCGGCCATCGACAGCGACCGCCCGACGCCCCGCCTCGCCGACCTGTGGCCGGTGACGGCGTCGACCGTCCTTGTCGCCGCCGGGGCCGTCGCTGTCGTGCTCGTGCCGTGATTACTGGCCTGGCGGACGTGCTGAGATCGGCGAATGCCCGATGTCATCGTCCCCGCGCCGATCGACGTGCCGGAGGCGCAGCTCGACGATCTCGCACCCGGCTGGCAAGGACGCGCTGGCCGGAGCGGGAGACGGTGGAGGACTGGTCCCAGGGCGTGCCGTTGGCGTATCTCCAAGAGGTCTGCTCGACGTGGCGTGACGAGTACGACTGGCGGCCCTGCGAGCGCGAGCTGAACCGCTACGGCCAGCTGCGCTTCGTCGACGTCGGGCCCGACGGAGCCCCGCTCGGCATCCAGGTGCTGCACGCGCCGTCGCCGCACGCCGATGCGCTGCCGCTCGTGCTGACGCATGGCTGGCCGGGATCGACCGTCGAGTTCCTGGACGTCGTGGAGGCGCTGCGCGACCCGGCCGCCAACGGCCGTGACGCCGCCGACGCGTTCCACGTCGTGTGCCCGTCGCTGCCCAGCTACGGGTTCAGCGATCGTCCGGCATCCACCGGTTGGAACGTCGAGGCCATCGCCGACTCGTGGGCCCGGCTGATGAGCGCGCTCGGCTACGAACGCTTC
The DNA here is from genome assembly GCA_030858325.1 of Actinomycetota bacterium. Taxonomy (GTDB): domain Bacteria; phylum Actinomycetota; class Acidimicrobiia; order Acidimicrobiales; family Ilumatobacteraceae; genus JALZMG01. The sequence continues at coordinate 3,996 of JALZMG010000087.1, forward strand.
GGCGCCCAGGGCGGCGACTGGGGCGCGGCCGTGACGACGCGGCTCGGGGTTCAGCACCCCGCACGCTGCGTCGGGATCCACCTCAACATGGTCTCCGTCGGTCCGGGTCGCGACGGCGGCGAGATGACACCAGCGGAGCAGGCCGCCGTCGACTCCCTCGCTCACTACCAGCAGGGGGACAGCGGGTATTCGACGCAGCAAGCGACGCGGCCGCAGACCGTCGGCTACGGGCTCGTCGACTCGCCGGCCGGTCAGGCGGCCTGGATCATCGAGAAGTTCTGGTCATGGTCGGACCACGGCGGCCATCCCGAGGACGTCATCAGCCGACACCGTCTCCTCGACAACGTGATGCACTACTGGTTGCCGGGCGTCGGCGCATCGTCGGGCCGCCTGTACTGGGAGAGCTTCCGACGGGTCAGCCGCGATCCGGTCACGGTTCCCGCCGGCATGTCGATCTTCCCCAAGGAGATCTTTCGCGGTTCGCGACGGTGGGCGCAGCGACGGTTCAGCGACATCCGTCACTGGAACGAACTCGAGCGGGGAGGCCACTTCGCCGCGTTCGAGCGTCCCGCCGTGTTTGTCGACGAGGTCCGGACGTTCTTCCGCACCGTGCGCTGAGGGTCAGCCGGCGGTGCCAGACGGGGTGAACGCCGGCGGGGCGAACGGTTCGCCGTCGAAGCGATCGGTCGTCGCGAACGCCTCGACCTCCTCGCGGCGCAGCTTCGTGCTGTGGTGCTCGGGGACGCCGAGGAAGATGGTCGCCGCCAGCGCGTGGTGCTCGGGCAAGCCCAACTCCGGCGCGGCAAGCGGCTCGACGCGGGAGAGGAACGTGGTCATCACGCCACCGAGGCCGCGTGAGCGGGCGGACAGGAGGATGCTCCAGCAGAAGGGGTAGATCGACGCTCCAGCCGTGACCGGTACACGATCGAGGTCGCCGTCCATCAGGGCGATCTTGCGCAGGTCGGCGGCGACGGCGAGCACGACGGGCACCGACTCGATGCCGTCGAGCAGCTCATTGTCGGCGTGTGCGATCGCGTCGGGCTGGCGGTCGTCGACGGCGTTGAACGGTGTGATGCCGAGCTGTCCGCGGGCGACGTATGCGTCCCACAC
>JALZMG010000111.1 GCA_030858325.1 Actinomycetota bacterium
GACCAGCGGGCGTCGCCGAGCTGTCGCGCCGCCTCCGCGAGACCGCCGAGGCGCTCGGGCCGACGTTCATCAAGCTTGGCCAGATCATCTCCTCCGGCGAGGGATTGTTCCCGACCGAGCTGGTCGAGGAGTTCAAGCGCTGCCGCGATCAGGTCCCGGCCGAATCGTTCGACGACGTGCGGCGCACCGTCGAAGCCGATCTCGGGCACCGGCTGGAGGACGTGTTCGCCTGGTTCGACACCGAGCCGCTCGCCGCCGCGTCGATCGCCCAGGTCCACGCGGCGCGGCTGCGATCGGGCGAGGACGTCGTCGTGAAGGTGCAGCGGCCCGACGTCGCCCGGCTCGTCCACACCGACCTGCGCGTGCTGGCCTGGCTGGCGCCGCACCTCGTCGGACGCATCGCCGTCAGCGCGCTGGCCAACCCGCCGGCGCTCGTCGAACTGTTCGCCGACACCATCGTCGAGGAGCTCGACTTCCGCGTCGAGGCGTCGAACATGCTCGACATCGCGCGCATGTTGCGCGACCTCGACCAGGACGGCTACGTCGTGCCCCGCCCGCACCCGTCGCTGGTCACGCGGCGCGTGCTCGTGATGCAGCGCGTCGACGGGTTCAAATTCGACGACGTGGCGGGGATGCACGAAGCCGGCGTGGACACGGTGCGCGTCGTGCGCACGGCGATGATCGCCCTGATGGAGGGAGCGATGATCGAGGGCATCTTCCACGGCGACCTGCACGGCGGCAACCTGTTCGTGCTCCCCGACGGGCGCACCGCGCTGCTCGACTTCGGCATCGTCGCCCGCCTCGGCGACGACCGTCGCCAGGCGTTCCTGCGGCTGATGCTGGGGGCCACGACGAACGACGTCGAGGGACAGATGGCGGCGCTGCGCGACCTCGGCGCGCTCCCCCACGACACCGACCTGCGCGCCGTCATCCGCGACCTCGGGCTGGACCGCCCGCCCGTCGACCCGACGACGCTCAGCGGCGACGAGATCCTGAAGGAGGTCCAGCGCGTCGTCAAGGCGCTGCTCGGGTACGGCGCGCGGATGCCCAAGGAGCTGATGCTGTACGTCAAGAACATGGTCTTCCTCGACGGGGCGATCGCCAGGCTGGCGCCCGACCTCGACATCCTCGCCGAGATCGCCTCGATCTCGATGCGCTTCGCCACGCGCCACGGCGAACGCCTCGGCCGCGAGCTGGGCATCGACCACCGCTCGGTCGAGCTCGACCTGACGGGCGTCAAGGCCGGCTTCGGTCTCGACGCCGGCATCGAGCGCTTGACGCACCGCGACCTGCAGGCGCGCCGCGCCCTGATCCAGGACCGGATGCGCAAGCGCGGCTGACCCCCGCTGAAACGCCCGGCCCGCCCACCCCTGCACCCGAGGGTTTCACCGCATCCGAGGGTTTCGCGCACCCCGTCCCCGCACGAAACCCTCGGATGGCAGCTGGTCGCTAGCGTCGCCGACCGTGCGGCTCGTCATCGCCAGGTGCTCCGTGGACTACGCCGGCCGGCTGGCCGCGCACCTGCCACCGGCCGTGCGCCTGATCATGGTCAAAGCCGACGGATGCGTCGCCATCCACGCCGACGGTGGGGCGTACAAGCCGCTGAACTGGATGAACGCCCCGAACGTTCTCGTCGTCGGCGACGACTGCTGGGTCGTCAACAACCCCAAGGGCGAGTGCCTGACGATCACGCTGCACGACGTACTCAGCGACAGCGATCACGAGTTCGGCGCCGATCCGGGCCTGACCAAGGACGGTGTCGAGGCCCACCTGCAGGAGCTGTTGGCGGCCAGCCCGCAGGCCATCGAGGCCGGCTTGACGCTCGTGCGCAGGGAGTACCCGACGGCGATCGGCCCGGTCGATCTCGTCTGTCGCGATGCCGACGGCGCCGTCGTCGCCGTCGAGGTCAAGCGTCGTGGCGACATCGACGGCGTCGAGCAGTTGGCGAGATACATCGAGCGCCTCCACCTCGACTCGACGCTCGGCCAGGTTCGCGGCGTGCTCGTCGCCCAGGTCGTCAGACCGCAAGCCCGCGTGCTCGCCGCCGCCCGCGGCCTGCGCTGGGTCGAAGTCGACTACGACGAGCTCCGCGGCATGGCCCCGTCAGACCTCCGCCTGTTCTGATCTCACCGCTCTGTCCTTTCCAACAGCCTCGATCGGGCCGGTTGCGACGTGCAGAACGGTGGGACGGGCTACGTTCGGCGGCCATGCCGCAGCGTGTACGTGGAGTCGTCGCCCGGGCCAAGGGCGAGCCGGTCTGCATCGAGACGATCGTCGTGCCGGACCCCGGTCCTGGCGAGGCGGTCGTGGCCATCCAAGCGTGCGGCGTCTGCCACCCAGCCCTGCACTATCGCGAGGGTGGGATCAACGACGATTTCCCGTTCCTGCTCGGCCACGAGGCGGCCGGCACCGTGGAGTCCGTCGGCGAGGGCGTCACCGATGTCGCCCCCGGCGACTACGTGATCCTCAACTGGCGCGCCGTCTGCGGCCACTGCCGGGCTTGCAGTCGTGGCGAGCCGTGGTACTGCTTTGCCACGCACAACGCCAGCCAGAAGATGACGCTGGAGGACGGCACCGAGTTGTCCCCGGCGCTCGGCATCGGCGCCTTCGTCGACAAGACGCTCGTCGCCGCAGGGCAGTGCACGAAGGTCGACCCCGAGGCGCCGGCGACCGCAGCAGGTCTGCTCGGCTGTGGCGTGATGGCCGGGCTCGGCGCGGCGATCAACACGGGCGGGGTGACGAGAGGCCAGTCGGTCGCCGTGTTCGGGTGCGGTGGGGTCGGCAACGCAGCCATCGCCGGCGCCCGCCTGGCCGGCGCCGCCGTCATCGTCGGCGTCGACATCGACGACCGCAAGCTGGCGCTGGCCGAGGAGTTCGGGGCCACGCACACGTGCAACTCGTCCTCCGCCGATCCCGTCGAATACATCCGCTCGGTGACCGGCGGGTTTGGTGCCGACGTGTGCATCGAGGCGATCGGCAACCCCAAGGTGTACCGCCAGGCCTTCGAGGCCCGGGACCTCGCCGGCACGGTCGTGCTCGTCGGCGTACCCCGCCCCGACGACGTGCTGGAGCTGCCGTTCATCGAGGTGTTCGGTCGCGGCGGTGCGCTGAAGTCGAGTTGGTACGGCGACTGCCTGCCATCGCGCGATTTTCCGATGCTCATCGACCTCTACCGCCAGGGCCGGCTCGACCTCGATCGCTTCATCAGCGAGACGATCGCGCTGGAGGACGTCGAGGAGGCGTTCCAGAAGATGGAGCGCGGTGAGGTCCTGCGTTCCGTCGTGGTGCTCTGAGCTCGCCATGCCCCTCGAGCTGGTGACCACAGACGGCATCTTCGCCCTGGACGGCGGCGAGTGGGAGGTGACGAACAACATCTGGCTCGTCGGCGACGACCGCGAGGTCGTCGTCTTCGACGCCGCGCACGACCACGACCCGATTGTCGACGCCGTCAACGGCCGGCGCGTGCGTTCCATCGTCCTCACGCACGGCCACAACGACCACATCAATGCCGCCGTGCCGCTGCGTGACGCCGTCGACGCCCCGATCTGGCTGCACGCCGCCGATCGCATGCTGTGGGACGTGGTGTGGCCGGACGACGAGCCAGACGAGTCGACGCAGCCCGACACGACGATCGACGCCGCCGGGCACCGCCTGCGCGTGCTGCACACTCCGGGCCACTCCCCCGGGTGCTGCTGCTTCTACTCCGAGGGCGACGGCGTCGTCCTGACCGGCGACACGCTGTTCTGCGGGGGGCCTGGCGCCACCGGGCGCAGCCACAGCGACGAACCGACGATCCTGCGCTCGATCCGGGACCGCTTGCTGACGCTCCCCGACCACACCATCGTGCACACCGGACACGGCGACTCGACGACGATCGGCGCGGAGCGCGACGGCGTGCTGGCGCGGACCGCCGAGCTCGGCGCCTGACCGCGTCAGCAACCGCGGCCGGGAAGGCGACCGATTGCCGCCACCCGGTAGGTGACACCGGCATCCGCGAAGAACGTCAACTGCGTGGCGTTGACGAACAGTGCGTCGCCCTCTCCGGGCAGGACCACCGCGCAGTCGGAAGCATCGGCCAGACGCACCGACGACGCCGGCGGCCACTCGACGATCGTCGGCTCCACGTCGCCGCCAGCTGTCTCGCCTGGCCCGACCGGCGTGGCCCGCACGAGGTACTCCTCGCCGTCGAACGGCGCTTGTGGGCCGAGCTCGGCCTCGCCGACCGTCCCGGCCAGGTCAGCCGCGGCGGCGGCGAACTCGGCCAGGTTGACGCGCGCCGCGTCGGTCTCGCCGCCTTCACCGAGGCCGAGCGCGTAGGCCCGGTGCTCGTAGGTCGCTCTATCGACCGAGATGCGCACGACCGTGTCCGGCGCGTCGGCGATGAGGTCATTGCGGGCGTACTGGATGTCGGCCAGCAGCCCGAGCTCATCAGCGCGAGCGAGCAGTGTCTGGACCGCCGCCTCGCTGATGCTGCGCTGCTGCAGGTTGGGCAGCAAGGGTCCGGGGAAGATGGCGATCACCGGCCCGGTCTCGATGGCCCGCCCGTCGCCCGTGACGAGCAGGTTGGGGACGCGCGTGAATGCGATCTCGACAGGGACGAACCCGCCCTCGAAGCCGATCTCGATGACGACATCTTCGGCTCCCGAGGCGTGGACATAGCCGCTGACCGCGGCGGTCGTCGCCGGCGACGGCTGCGTCGTCGCCGCCGTGTCGGCGGAGGCCGTGGCCGCCGGCGACTCGACGTCGTCGTCACCGCACGCCGCGGCGAGGATGGTGAGCGTCGAGATCACGAAAGCGGCGCGAGCTGCGCGACGCCGGATGGGATGCGTGGAAGCAGGCATGGTCGTTCGACCATCTTCCCACGCCGTCGGTTCAGGCATCGTTAGGCTCCGTGCCCGTGCAGGCGATCGTCGGGGTGGTCCAGCACTATGCGTGGGGCGACCACGATGTCATCCCCAGGCTTCTCGGCCGCTCGCCCGACGGGCGTCCGTGGGCGGAGCTGTGGTTGGGGACGCACCCGAGCGGACCGTCGGCACTGCCGGACGGCCGCCCGTTGGCCGACGTGACGGGCCCGCTGCCATACCTGCTCAAGGTGCTCTCCGCCGCCGAGCCGTTGTCGCTGCAAGCCCATCCGAGCGCCACGCAGGCACAGGCCGGATTCGCCGCCGGCCGTTACCCAGATCCGGAGCCGAAGCCTGAACTGCTCGTCGCCCTCACCCCGTTCGAGGCGTTCTGCGGGGTGCGGCCAGTGGACGACACCCTTGCGTTGCTCGATGAGCTCGGTGCGGGAGCGGCCGAACTTGGCGCGGCCATCCGTCACGACGGTCCCGCCGGCGCGCTCGAAGCGCTGTATCGCGGCCGTGTGGCTGTGGCTCCGGTGATCGAGGCTGCCGCATCGGTTGGCCGGGCGGCGGCGCAGTGGGTCGGCCGGCTGGCGGCGCGCTACCCCGGCGACCCGAGCGTCGTCGCCACGCTGCTGCTGAACCACGTGAAGCTGGACCCCGGCGAAGCCATGTTCCTCGGGCCCGGCAACCTGCACGCCTACCTCGGAGGCGCAGGCATCGAGCTGATGGGTGCCAGCGACAACGTCGTGCGCGGCGGCCTGACGCAGAAACCCGTCGACGTCGATGACCTGCTGGCCGTGCTCGACCCGACACCGCTGGCGCATCCGGTCCGTCCGGCTGCTGACAGGTATGAGCTCGACGGCACGCCGATCCGCCTGCTCCGTCTGCTCGGCCCTGCCCGACATGTGTCTGAGGCGCACGAGCTCGTCGTCACGAGCAGCGGGGACACCGGCTACCTTGCCCCCGGCGTCACACTCGACGTCACCGCCGGTCTCACCGCCTATGTCGCCACGACCGTCGCCGGCTGACGGCACGGCCGCGCGGGACGTCGACTGCTCGATCAGCACGGCCGTTCCGGAGCTCTTGAAGCGGGAG
>JALZMG010000116.1 GCA_030858325.1 Actinomycetota bacterium
CCCATACAGGCCGGGGACGACGAGGCGAACGGGGAACCCGTGCTCGATCGGCAGCGGCTCGCCGTTCATGCCGACGGCGAGCAGGGCGTCGCGGCCGTCCATGGCGACGGACACGGGGAACCCGCATTCAAAGCCGTCGACGGACCGGCCGACGACCTGGTCGGCGCCCGACTGCACGCCGGCCTCGGCGAGCAGATCGTCGAGGCGCGTGCCGAGCCAGCGGGCGTTGCCGACGAGACGCCCGCCGATCTCGTTGGACACACACGTCAGCGTGACGTCGACCTCGATCATCTCCCGCTCCAGCAACTCCTCGTAGGACAGCTCGATCTCCTTGTCGACCATCCCGAAGATGCGCAGGGCGTAGTCCGCCGTCGGCACCTGCGGCGCGACCAGCGCGGTGTCGATGCGGTAGAAGTCGGCGTTCGGGGTGACGAACGGTGTCATGCCCTCGACGTCGACGTTGACGCCGGCCGGCAGGTCGGGCAACGCGTCGGCGGGGCGCGGCAGGGCGACGTCCTTGCGCGATTCCGAGGCCGTGAACCGGCCACCGAGGACGCGGCCGAGGCCACCGAAGGCCAGCGCGCCGACGCCGAACGCACCGAGCAACGAACCCGTGTGACCGAGGAACTGCCGCCGGCGCACACCCGACCCGCCCGTCGCGCCCGTGCTCGCACCCGTCGTTTGGGAGGCACGGGCAGCCACGGAGCGGTGGATGACGACGAGCGCGGCCATCCCCGCCAGCGCCCCGCCGATGCTCGGCAGGACCACGTGCCACGGGGCCCCGACACGTCGACCGTTGGCGGCCCACGCCCCGATCAGGCCGAACAAACCGATTCCGACGAGGCCGAGCACGAGCCGGTGGCGCAGGGCGACGAAGCCCACGACCAGCGCGTAGAGGCCGAGGAACACACCGATGCCGACGAGCAGCGCCAGCTTGTCGTTGGTCCCGAACGTGTCGATGGCGAACTCTTTGACGAACGGCGGGGCGGCGTCGATGACGCGGTCACCGACGTCGAGCACGGGCGAGCGCCAGGCCGAGTTGAGCCCGGCGACGAACTCGGCGACCGCCAGCGCAACGGCTGCGCTGACCAGCCCACCGAGAATGGCGATAAGGAACGGAGCCTTGACGCGATCATCCCTCCGGTCCGGCGAACCGGTGTCGACCGGAGCGGACGCGGATGCTGAATCGTTCACATGTGAGGTTCGTCACCACCGTGGGCGCGGATGTCCGTCCCGCCGCCCATCTGGGCGCGCCCGTTCCCAGCTTCGAGAACCTCCGCGCCCAGAAGCGGCCCTGCCTCCGGCGTTGGCCGCGTCAACCGCGCCGTTGGAAGTCGAAGCGTTCGCCCTCGTCCCACGCCCGACGCTGGTTGCCGTGAGCGGGGATGCCACCGACGGCCAGCACTTTGGCCAGGTGCATCAGGTTCCACGTCATGAACGTCGTGTTGCGGTTCGTGAAGTCGTTCTCCGGTCCGCCACTGCCCTCGTCGAGGTACGACGGCCCAGGCCCGGCTTCGCCGATCCAACCGGCGTCGGCCTGCGGCGGGATCAGGTAGCCGACGTGCTGCAGGCTGTAAAGGATGTTCATCGCACAGTGCTTGACGCCGTCCTCGTTCCCGGTGATCAGCGCCCCGCCGACCTTGCCGTAGAACGCGTACTGGCCGTCGTCGTTGAGCTGGCTGGAGTTGGCGTACAGGCGCTCGATGATCCGCTTCGTCACGCTGGAGTTGTCACCGAGCCAGATCGGACCGCAGACGACGAGGATGTTGCTCCCCGCCACGCGCTCGTAGATCTTCGGCCATTCGTCGCTCGCCCAGCCGTGCTCGGTCATGTCCGGGTAGACACCGGTGGCGATGTCGTGGTCGACGGCGCGCAGCACTTCGACGTCGACGCCGTGCTTGCGCATGATCGCCGTCGAGATGTCGATCAGCCCCTGCGTGTTACTCGTCTCCGGAGATCGCTTGAGCGTGCAGTTGATGTACATGGCGCGCAGGCCGGTGAAGTCGTAGTCAGCCACGTTCGTCTGCTCCCTCGTGTTCGCTATCACTGCCGCAGCATGCGCAGCACGGCTCGCTCGATCTTGTCACGGCGACGGTCGGCGCCGACTCGCGGCCCGATCCGCTGCAATGTCGGCGCGATCGTCACGCCGTCCTCGAACCGGTCGATCACGCGCGGATCGACATAGGAGGAACGGGCCACCGTCGGTGTGTTGCCGAGTTGCTCGGCGACCGAGACGATGGTCTCGCGCACGGCTCTCTTGCGTTTCGTCGCCGACATCGCTGCGTCGACGCGGACGCCGAGCGCCACGGCGGCGAGGACCGTGCCGTGCCACGTACGAAAGTCTTTCGCCGACACGTCGCCGCCGATCACGTCCTTGACGTAGGTGTTGATGTCGTCGGAGGACACGTCACGCCAGTGGCCGTCGTGGCGGTAGGCGAGCAGCTCGGTGCCACCGCCCCGACGGCGCCGCAGCGCATCGACGGCGTCACGCACGTGCGGGTCGCGGACGGCGACGCAACGATCGAGGCCGGACTTGGCGACGTACTCGAACTCGACATCGGTGCCGTTGATGCGGGTGTGCGCCTTCGTGATCGTGGCCAAGCCGAAGCTGCCGTGCGCCTCGGCGTACGTCTCGCCACCGATGCGGAACAGACCGAGATCGAGCAGGCGGAACGCCGTTGCCAGGGCCCGCTCCTTGGGCATGCCGTCGAGCGCCAGCTGAGTGGCCACCGTGCGCCGGGCCTGCGGAAGTCGGGCGGCGACGGTGAGGATGCGGTCGTGCTTGGCCTTGTCCCGCTGCTCCCGCCACACCGGGTGGTAGAGGTACTGGCGGCGGCCGGCCTCGTCGGTGCCGACCGCCTGAATGTGACCGTTGGCGACGGGGCAGATCCATACGTCCTGCCATGCCGGCGGGATGACGAGCGCCTTGCAGCGGCCGGCCAGCTCGACGTCCAGGCGGATGCCGTCCTCGTCGAGGTAGACGAACCCGCGGCCGGCACGTCGCCGGGTCCAGCCCCTGGAGCCCGGCGAGACACGGCGGAGACGGGCCACGGCCGCGGCGATACCCACGCCCGATCACCACCAACCGCACAATTCGGATTCTCACGAGGTTTGACGACGAGTTCTGGCGGCGAAAGTCACCGAGAACCCGCAGTGACCGCCCACGGGTAAACATTTGCGCCAGCGCCCTCTGCGGATCACACTGCTCGGATGAGGGAACATCGGAGCGAACACCAGAGCATCATGATCATCGGCGGGGGCGTCGTCGGCCTCTGTGCGGCGACGTTGCTCGCCCGCGACGGCCATCGCGTCACCGTCCTCGAGCGCGATCCGGCCCCTCCGGTGACCGGCTCAGAGGCGTGGGAGCAATGGGAGCGGCGCGGCGTCAACCAGTTCCGGCTGCTGCATTTCTTGCTGGCGCGATTCCGCACGGCCGCGGACGCCGAGTTGCCTGGCCTGATCCCTGCGCTGTTGGACGATGGGGCGTTGCAGTTCAACGCGCTCGAACACCTTGCACCCGCAGTCACCGGCGGCCGGCGTGACGAGGATTCGCGATTCACCTCGGTGACGGGCCGGCGACCGGTCGTCGAGGCGGCCGTGGCCCGATTCGCCGAGGCGACCCCGGGCGTCATGATCCGGCGCGGTGTCGCCGTACGGGGGCTTCTGGTCGACGACGGCACGGACGGCGTTCGCCATGTCACGGGCGTCGCCACCGACGACGGCGAGGAGCTGGCTGCGGACCTCGTCATCGACGCCGCTGGCCGTCGATCGGCGCTGCCCGACCTCCTGGTCGCGGCGGGTGCGGAACGCCCCGCCGAGGAGCGCGACGACTGCGGGTTCATCTACTACAGCCGCCACTTCCGCTCGACCGACGGGCTCCCGGCCGTGCTCGGTCCGCTGCTCCAGCCGTACGACAGCGTTTCGATCCTCACGCTGCCGTGCGACAGCGGCACGTGGGGGGTCGGTCTGATCACGAGCGCCGGAGACGGCCCACTGCGGGCCCTCTCCCGCAAGGAGGTCTGGGAGACGGCCCTCGAGGCCTACCCGCTCGCTGCGCACTGGGGCCATGGCGAACCGATCACCGACGTACAGCTGATGGCGAAGATCGAGGATCGGCGCAGGACGTTCGTCGTCGACGGGCGCCCGGTAGCGACCGGTGTGCTCGCCGTCGGGGACTCGTGGGCGTGCACGAATCCGTCGGTCGGGCGGGGTATCACGATCGGGCTGCTCCACGCCATCGCGCTCCGTGACCTGCTGCGGGAGATGCCGACCACGGCTGCCCGTGACCTTGCGGTGCGCTGGGACGAGCTGACGGCGGAGCGCGTCGATCCGTTCGTCGAGGACACGCTGGCGTTCGATCGGCACCGACTCGCCGAGATGGAGGCCCAGATCGCTGGCACCGCCTACGAGACGGACGACCCGAGCTGGGCGTTCGGAGGTGCGCTGGCGGCAAGCGCCGGCCGCGACCCCGACCAGCTCCGCCACTTCCTCGACATCGTCAACCTCAACGCCCGAGGTGTCGACGTCCTGGCGCGGCCGGGAGTGTTGGAGCGCACGATCGAGCTCGGCGCGCCTGCGCCGCTGCCTGGCCCTCGTCGCGCGGATCTGGTCGAGCTCGTTTCGGCGGCAGCCAGCCCCTCCGCCCTGTCCTCACCGTCACGTTGATCGGACGAGTGGCTGCGGGCCTCGTGCGCAGCCTCTACTCGAAGTTCTTGAAGTACCGACTCGGCGTCGGTCCCCGTTGGCCCTGGTACTTCGAGCCAGCGGCCCCTGAGCCGTACGGGTGCTCGGCGGGTGTCGTCATCTGCATGAAGCTGAGTTGACCGATCTTCATACCCGGATAGAGGGTGATCGGGAGGCTCGCGACATTGGCCAATTCCAGCGTCACATGGCCGTCAAATCCTGCATCCACGAACCCGGCGGTGCTGTGGATGAGTAGCCCGAGCCGACCGAGTGACGAGTTGTGCGTCGGGATGAACGAGCGTCCGGCGAGATAGACGCCGGAGACATGGTCGACCTCGATGCAGCGGACCGGGACCGAGGGAACTGGCCGCACCGCCTGGATTGATCGGTAACGGTTGAGTTTCACTTTCTGCTTCTGCTGAACCGCCGTGCGCCCCAAACGGGAAGCGGGCCGCTCCGGCGTGAACGTGACCACGTATGCCGGTCCATGGTCGACCCCATCCAGCAGCAGCGGTCTCTTGGCGAGGACCGGCCGCAGGCCGAGACCGGCGACGAGTTCGTGCACCTGCTCGGCCAAGATTTCAGTGAGGGTCGTGAACTCGCAGCGGCCCCACTCGTGGCAGGACCCGGCCGAGTCCATGAGACCGTCGAGGAGCCACCACCGCTGCTGCACCGAAGCGCGCAGGTAACAGTCCGGGATGTGCTCGTTGCCGAACAGGTCGTCATTGCACGAGCGGATGTCGTCGACCACTTCGCCGTCGGCGGCAGGAATCACGCCGGCCGTCGAGAGTCCGCCACCGATCCAGTGACCGATGACGTAGGGCTGGACGGGCAGATGCGCCGGGGGGCACAGCACGCTGCCCGCCAGGTTCACCCGGTGGCTGTACTCCCGACCCTGCACCAGGGAGCCAGCGATCTCGGCGGTCGTACGGCGCGACGGAGCGGCACCGTGTCGGCGGTCCTTCGTCGTCGTCGTCAGCCATTCGTGAGCTTCGTCAGCGATCATTGTCGATCCGTCGGAGAACAACACCTCGTAGCACGGCCGGCCGAGTTGTATCTCCGTCGCGTCCTTGACGTGGACAACTGCGCCGGAGTCGGTGAACACCTCGTCGCCCACGCGGAGATCACCCATCGTGGACCAACCCGTCGGCGTCGGGATGGGCGTGTCGACGGCCAGTGCTTTGCCCTCGATGCGGGCGACGAGATCGGAGCCGACGGTCACGCGTTCGCAGGTCGAGCCGAGCACGAACTCCCCGGGATGGAGCATGAAGACCCCTTCGGCCGGGATCTCGACGAGCTCGGTCAGATCGGTCATGTCCTGCTTGACATCGATCACGCCGGCCGTGTGGTTGCGGAACACACGGAACAGTCCGCCGACGCGCACGTCGATCGAGGACGGCTGCACGCTCGCAGGGTCGAACGGATCGATCTGGATGCGCCCGGCGGCGATCGCCTCGCGCAGACTGCGGTCCGAAAGGATCACCCTGCGCACCATAGCCACGGCCTGTCGCACGAGCCGTTGGGCGCCGCAGCGATGCGGCTGTCTGCGAGGTTGGCAGGATGGCGACTAGATTCAGCCGCGTCCGCGGATGTAGTTCAGTGGCAGAACATCAGCTTCCCAAGCTGAGTACGGGGGTTCGATTCCCCTCATCCGCTCCGACGGTGCACCTCCTCAAACCATGATCGGCGCGGCCGCCATTCGCCGCCGGCTTCCAAGTCGTTCGTGGCGCGAATGGCGAGTGGCGGAGCTCGCGAACGTGGGTCGACGAGTACCTCACGACCGCTATCGCCGCCCAGCCAGCACCCGTTGACACTCGTGGCGAAGCCCCAATCGTGGTGGGCGAGGGGGGACTTGAACCCCCACGAGGTTGCCCTCACTGGCACCTGAAGCCAGCGCGTCTGCCATTCCGCCACTCGCCCGAGTGGAAGCGCAACGCTACCAACGTCGGTGATGGAGTCGTACTGCTGGTTGCAACCGACCGGATCGGGCCGGTGGCGACGTGCAGAACGGGTGGGGGC
>JALZMG010000496.1 GCA_030858325.1 Actinomycetota bacterium
TCCGGCAAGACGATGCTCGCCCAGCGCTTGCCGGGGCTGCTGCCACCGCTCGACCGGGACCAGGCCCTGGAGGCGACGATGGTCCATTCGGCAGCCGGGCTGACGTTGCCCCGTGGCGGGTTCGTCAGGATCCCCCCGTTCCGGGCCCCGCACCACACCAGTTCGGTCGTCGCCATGGTCGGTGGCGGCTCGCACGCGCTGCGTCCAGGCGAGATCAGCATGGCCACCGGCGGCGTGCTCTTCCTCGACGAGCTGGGCGAGTTCGCGCCGAGCGTCCTCGACGGGCTGCGCGAGCCGGTCGAGGAGGGTGTCATCAGGGTCTCCCGGGCCAACAGCCATGCCACGCTCCCGGCCCGCTTCCAGCTCGTCGCCGCCACCAACCCGTGCCCGTGCGGTGGTGGCCCACCCGGCAGCTGCGAGTGCGACGACACGGCCAGGGCGCGTTACCTGCGCCGTCTGTCCGGTCCGTTGCTCGACCGCTTCGACCTGCGCGTCGCCGTCGCCCGACCGAGCGTCGACGAGTTGCTCGACCCGGGTGGCGGAGAGCCCAGCGCCGGTGTCGCCGCCCGCGTCGTCGCGTCGCGTGTCGCCGCCCTCGCACGGTCCGGCCGCCTCAACGCGGCGCTGCACGGGGACCTGCTCGACGAGGTGGCGCCCCTCACCCCGGCGGCCCGTGCCGTGCTGCGCGCAGAGATCGAGCGCGACCGGCTGACGGGCCGTGGCTATCACCGGGTGCGGCGGGTGGCCCGGACCGTCGCCGATCTCGCCGGCTCCGTCGACGGCCCGGTCGACGTCGAGCACGTCCACGTGGCGATGGCGCTGCGGACCCGTCTGCGCCCGCTCTCGGGGTTGGCGGCATGAGTGCACAAGCCCCGGACGGGTTCCTCGCCGCGCTCGCGGGGTTCGACCTGATGACCGTGGCGCGGCTGCGGACGCTGCTCGCCAATCACGAGCCGGCGGAGGCCTTCGCCGTGGCCGCCGGTCGGGCGCAGCCGTCACCCGTGGTTGCCGCCGCGCTGTCACCGGAGGTCCGCGCAGCATGGTGTGCCTCGGCGCAGCGGAGGCCGCCGGACGAGTGGGCGGCGCGCTGCCAGGCCTGCGGCGTGCGTGTGCTGACGGCCAGGGATGCGGAGTTCCCCGGGCCGCTGCGCCTCGATCCCGACCCACCCGGCGTGGTGTTCGTCAAGGGCGATCTCGGTGCGCTCGACGCCCGTCGCGTGGGCATCGTCGGCACGCGCAACGCCACCGGGCCAGGTCGGGACATCGCCGCCCAACTCGGACACGAGCTGAGCGTGGCCGGCGCGACGATCGTGTCCGGACTGGCCAAGGGCGTCGACGGCGCTGCCCACCGCGGCGCACTGCGCGTTGCCGACGCCCGGCCGGTCGGCGTCGTCGGCAATGGCCTCGACGCGCCGTACCCGCGCCAGCACGCGGAGCTGTGGCGGCAGGTCGCCGAGCGTGGGCTGCTCGTTTCGGAGTGGCCGCCGGGCACGGTGCCCGAGCCGTTCCGCTTCCCGCTGCGCAACCGCATCATCGCTGCGCTCAGCGAGGTCGTTGTCGTCGTCGAGAGTCGCGAACGTGGCGGATCGTTGATCACGGCACAAGCGGCGATCGAGCGGGGTATCGACGTGATGGCTGTCCCCGGCTCCCCACGCAACCGGGCGGCCGCCGGCACGAACCAGCTCCTACGCGACGGCGCGGCGCCGGTGACCGATGCCGATGACGTGCTCGTCGCACTCGGCCTCGACACGCGGCGCGCCGGTTCGGGCACGTTCGACCCGCGCCCTGTGCCGCGCGGGCTCGAGGCCGACGTGTTGGCGACGTGCCGGCGGGACCCGGCGACCGTGGAGGAACTGGTCCTGCAGCTCGGGATCTCGCTCTCTGCGGCGGCGATGACCGTCGCCCGTCTGGAACGTTCCGGGTGGGTGCGCGAGGCCGGCGGCTGGTTCGAGGCCGTCGCCGTGTGGGGGGACCAGCGATGACCATGCCAGGTCGCGCCGTTCGCTCGGAATACCCTCGCCGTGATGACCGACGCGGCGCCGACGACGCCCGACGCGTGGTCCGTCGATGCGTTCGTGCGCTCGTTGACCTCGTTGTCGGACCACACCGTCGCGGCGTACGCGTCCGATATCCGTGGCTTCGCCGAGTGGGCCGGACGCAGCGGGGTCACCGGCCCGGAGGGGGTCCGCCGCCTGCTCGTACGGCGCTACCTGTCCCATTTGACGACGCGCCAGTACGCCAGGCGCAGCATCGCCCGCAAGGCCGCCGCGCTACGTCGCTACTTCCGCTGGCTCGTGCGCACCGAGCGGGTCGCCGTCGACCCGACAGTCGGATTGCAGGCGCGTGGTGGCGACGGTCGGCTCCCGCGCGTGCTCGACCGGCGCGATCTCGACGTCCTGCTCGATGGCGCCGCGCCGGAGGACGAACCCGTCTGGCGGCGACGGCGCGACGACGCCGTTCTCGAAGTGCTGTACGGATCAGGCCTGCGCGTCAGCGAGTTGTGTGGTCTCGATGTCGGAGCCGTCGATCTGGACCGGGCGGCCGTCGTCGTCTGGGGCAAGGGGGGCAAGGAGCGGCGGCTCCCGTTGTCCCAGCCGGCCGTAGCCGCGCTGCGACGC
>JALZMG010000149.1 GCA_030858325.1 Actinomycetota bacterium
AGGTGGACCTCGATCGGCGGCACGTCCTTGGCCCGCAGGATGCCGAGCTGGCGCAGCGTGGAGAACTCCGGGAAGCCCGTCTCCGGGTCGGTCGGGAAGTCCTCGGTCAGGGCGTACCCGAGCCCCATGTGCACGCTGCCTTCGATCTGGCCCTCGCACAGCGTCGGGTTGACCGCCTTGCCGACGTCGTGCACGGCGACGACTCGCTCCACCTTGCCAGACGCCCGGTCGATCACGGCCAGCTGCGCGGCATAGCCGAACGCGGCGTGGATCGTCGGCGTCGGGTTGTCCGGGTCGCCGAGCTTGGCCGTCCAGTCGACGACGTGCTCGGCGTGGTAGTCGACGTCCGGGCGGCACCCGTCGGCGAGCGCCGCGGCGCAGGCCGCCTTGACCGCGCCCGCGGCCATCAGCGTCCCACGCGAACCGGTGGTCTGGCCGAAGCCGAGTTGGCGCGTCGTGTCGACGACGACGTCGATGCGCGACGGGTCGATGCCCAGCTCCTGGGCGGCGACCTGCAGCGCGACGGTGTGCACGCCCTGGCCCATCTCCGTCCAGCCGTGGCGGACCTCCACCCGGGGTTCCGATCGAGGGTTTCGTGCGGGACTGCCCTGCACGAAACCCTCGGGTGCATCGAAACACTCGGGTGGAGCGGGGGTGACGAAGCGGACGACGGCGCCGGAGACCTCGCGGAAGCCGTTGCCCAGCCCGCTGTTCTTGAGGCCGAGCCCGAGGCCAACCGCCTGGCCGGCGGCCATTGCGGCGTCGTAGGCCGGCTTGATCGCGTCCAGGCAGGCCTCGGCACCGGCCGCTCCGTCGTCCATGATCTGCCCAGGCCCCCACAGCGCGCCGGGCCGGATGACGTTGCGCTTGCGCATCTCCCACCCGCTGATGCCGACGGCCGCGGCCAGGCGGTCGATCACGCCGTCCATGGCGAACTGCGCCTGGTTGGCGCCGAACCCACGGAAGGCGCCACAGATCACGTTGTTCGTGCGCGCGGCGACGGCTTCGACGTCGACGGCGGGCACGTGGTACGGCCCGGTGGCATGGCCCGCGGCGCGCTCGAGGACCTTCATGCCCACAGATGCGTAGGCACCCGAGTCGCCGACGGCGCGCACGCGCACGGCCGTCAACCGCCCGCCGTCGTCGCAACCGGCCCAGTACTCCATGCGCAGCGGATGGCGCTTGGGGTGCATGCGCAGGCTCTCCTCGCGCGACAGCGTGCACTTCACCGGGCGACCGAGCAGCCGCGCGGCCAACGCCGTGTGGGCCTGGTTGGACATGTCCTCCTTGCCTCCGAACGCGCCACCGTTGGAGACCAGCTCGACGACGACGGCGTCACGCTCCACGTCGAGCACGCGGCAGATGTCGTCGCGGTCGTCCCACACGCCCTGCCCGCCCGAGTACACGTGCAGCGTGCGCGCGTCGCCATCGCCGGACGGCACTGCCAGCGTCGACTCCGGTTCGAGGAAGGCGTGCTCGATACGTTGCGTCTGGAAAACGTCGTGCACGGTGTGCGGGCTGGCCGCCAGCACGGCGTCGACGTCGCCGCCACGTGAGTACGCGCTGCGCGACAGCACGTTGTCGTCCGTTCCCCAGACGGCGACCGCGGCGCCGGGTTCGATCGCCGCGACTGCGTCCGTCACCGGCGCCAGCACGTCGTAGGTGACGTCGACCAGCGTGGCCGCGGCACGCGCCTGCTGGCGGGTCTCGGCGACGACCACGGCGAGCACGTCACCGGCGTACGACGTCCTGCCGCCGACCGGGATCATCACCGGCCAGTCCTTGTGGATGATGCCGACGCGCAGCTCGCCCGGGATGTCGGCTGCGGTGAACACGCCGACGACGCCCTCGGCCGCCACGGCGGCTGCAGTGTCGATCGCCGTGACGTCCGCTCGAGCGTGCTCGGTGAAGTGCAGCGCGGCGTGCAGCATCCCGTCCACGCGCAGGTCGTCGACGTAGGGGCGATCACCGAGCGCCAACTCGGCCGCCTCGTACTTGGCTCCGGACGCGCCGACGGACGCGCCGAGAGCCGGCTGGAACGCCTTGCCCTTGGCGACGGCCTCGATGGCGTCGAGGATCTTCACGTAGCCGGTGCACCGGCAAAGGTGGGCGCCGAGGTGCGGGGCCATTGCCGCGCGGTCGAGGTCGGCGCCCTTCTTGTCGATCTGCGCCTTGGCCCGCATGACGATGCCGGGGATGCAGAAGCCGCACTGCAGGCCGCCGCAGGCGGCGAACGCGTCGGCGAAGCGCTGCCGCTCGTCCTGATCGACACCTTCCAGCGTGACGACGTCCTTGCCGGCCACCTTGTCCAGCGCGAGGTTGCAGCTGACGACGGCCTTGCCGGCGACCATCACCGTGCAGCAGCCGCACTGGCCCGACGGCGAGCAGCCGTCCTTGGGCGACGTCACGTCGAGTTCCTCGCGCAGTGCGGCCAGCAGATGCGGGTGCGAACCGCGCACCGTCACCGGCGCACCGTTGAGCGTGAACGCGACCTGATCCATCGTTTACATTCTGTCAAACAAACGTTGCCGGCGTGTGAAATCCTCGTTCCGTCCTCTCCGACCGGCCCGATCGGACCGGTCGGACCGGTCGGAAAGGACAGCAGCTTCAGGCGACGAGGGCGGTCACCAGGCGGTGGACAACGGCGCCCATCTCGGCC